>NZ_JAWOAI010000098.1:0-23399 GCF_033194735.1 Streptomyces sp. W16 | reverse complement strand
GCCGGCGCCCGGGACCCAGCCGGTCCCGCAGCGCCAGCGCGTCGTCGAGCGACCGCAGCACCTGCGTGTCCTTGCCGGGCAGCCGGCGGGGACGTACTCCGGTGGCGATGACGAGACCGTCGTAGGACACCGTGGAACCGTCCGACAGCCGCACCGACCGGGTGGCCGGATCCAGTCCGGTCGCGGCGACGCCCAGACGCAGATCGAGACCGAGAGCGTCCAGGTCTGCCCCGGTGCGCAAGGCCAGCTGTCCGGTGTCCCACTGTCCGGTCAGGAACTGCTTGGACAGGGGCGGACGGTCGTAGGGCGGGTGGGGTTCGTCGCCCACGAGGGTCAGCGTCCCGTCGAAGCCCTCCCGGCGCAGCGTCTCGGCCGCCGCAAGACCCGCGGCCGAGGCGCCGACGACCAAGATCCGCCTCACCGCTCCACCAGACGGATCGCCGCCGCGGGACAGAGCGCCGCGGCTTCCTTCACACCGTCGAGGAGATCCGGGCCGGGCCGGTCGTCGAGCAGGACGGCGACCCCGTCCTCGTCCCGCTGATCGAACACGTCCGGAGCGGCCACGACACACTGGCCGGCGGCGACGCACTTGGGTTCGTCGAGTTCCACTTCCACATGCATGGTTTTCGTCCTCGTTCTCGGCGGAGTCGGGCGGGTGTTGATTGCTAGGTTACGGAGACCTAGGTTACGGTAACTGCTATGTGGATCGACATCCTCCTTTTGGCCGAGCTGGCCCGCGGGCCGCGTCACGGATACGAGTTGCGCCGGGAGGTGGAGGCGGCGACGGGGCACTCCTTGTCGAACAACTCCCTCTACCCACGGCTGCGTCAGTTCGTCGACGGCGGGGCGGTGCTGCGCAGTTCGGAGGAACAGGAGGCGAAGCCGCCGCGGCACGTCTACTCGATCACCGACGTCGGGCGGGAAGTCCTGCACGACATGCTGGCCGAGCTCCCCGAAGGGGGTACGGACCAGTCGCGCGAGTTCCACGCGCGGCTGGTGAACTTCGCCTGGCTGAGCCCGGAGGAACAACTCCGCGTCCTTGAGGCGCGCGACTGGGTGCTGGTCCGCAACCGCGACCGTGTCGCCGCGCTGGCGTCCGTGCGGGTGGAGCGTTGGAGCCGCCTGGCGCTCGATCACGGGATCGCCCGGATCGACGCGGAGCGCAGTTGGCTGGCCGGGATGAGGGCGGAGATCCAGAGCGGTGAGAACCCGTCCGAACCGACCCAGGAGCATCGATGAGCACGGTGACCGACGCGAACGAAACGGCTGATCTTCCGGTCTATCCCGGTGAGCGTTCCGCCCGCTGTCCTTTCGACCCCCCGGCCGACTACGCGAAGTGGCGCGAGGCGGAGGGGCTGCGCAGGGCGGTGTGGAACGGCCACACCGTCTGGGTGGTGAGCCGGATCGAGGACATCAAGACCGCCATGACGGATCCCCGGGTCAGCGCGGACATCGTCGGCCGACTGCAGGGGGAGGAGCGCGGGGAGGGCGCTCCGTCGATCTTCCCGCGGATGGACGACCCGGAACACGCCCGGCTGCGCCGCATGCTGACCAAGGACTTCACCGTCAAGCGGGTCCAGGCCATGCGTCCGCGCATCCAGGAGATGGTGGACGACTTTCTCGACCGGATGATCGGCAAGGGCCAACCGGCGGACATCGTGCGGGACTTCGCGCTGCCGGTGCCGTCCTTCGTGATCTCCCTGCTGCTCGGAGTGCCGTACGCGGACCACGAGCTCTTCCAGGAGTACACGGCGGTCATGATGAGCCTGCACCGCCCGCAGGAGGAGCGGACCGCCGCGACCAGGGCCCTGTTCGGCTACCTGCGGGAACTGGTAGCGCGCAAGGAGGCGGAGCCGGGCGACGACCTGATCAGCCGACTGCTGCGTGAGCACGTCGCCGCCGGGGACGTCGACCGCGACACGGTGGCGATGAACGGCCACATCCTGCTCAACGCCGGCCATGAGACCACGGCCAACATGATCGCCCTGAGCACTCTGTTCCTGCTCCGCCACCCCGACGACCTCGCCCGTATCCGGGACACCGACGACCCAAAGGTGGTCTCGGGCGCGGTGGAGGAACTGCTGCGCCACCTCACCATCGTGCACAGCCTGGTCGCCCGCGTGGCCGCCGAGGACGTCACCATCGGCGGCCAGCTCGTCAAGGCGGGCGAGGGCCTCGTCATGAACCTGCCCGCAGGCAACCGGGACCCCGAATTCCTCCCCGAACCCGACGAGTTCGACATCGGCCGCGATGTCCGCGGACACGTCGCCTTCGGCCACGGAACCCACCAGTGCATCGGCCAGATCCTGGCCCGCGCGGAACTGGAGATCGCGCTGCCCACCCTGCTGCGCAGGCTCCCGGACCTGCAACTGGCGGTTCCCTTCGAGGAGGTGAGGTTCCGCGGGGACATGAGCATCTACGGCGTGCACGAACTGCCCGTCACCTGGTGAACCGCGACCGTACCGAGAGGCACCCATGACCGTCACAGAACCCCGGGCCTATCCGTTCGCCACCGAGAAGCTCGACTTCGACCCGCTGTACGTCGCGTTGCGGCGTGAACAGCCTTTGTGCCGCGTCCAGTTGCCGTACGGCGAACCGGCCTGGCTGGCCACCCGCTACGAGGACGTCAAGGTCGTCCTCGGCGACCCGCGCTTCAGCCGTGCCGCCGCCGTCGGCCGGGACCAGCCCCGCTCCCGTCCCTATCCGGCGGGCGCCGGAGCGATGATCAGCCTCGACCCGCCCGAGCACAGCCGGCTGCGCAGGCTGGTGGCGAAGGCGTTCACCATGCGGCGCATCGACCAACTCCGGCCGCGCGTGCAGCAGATCGCCGACGGACTCGTCGACACGATGCTGACCGAGGGGCCGCCCACGGATCTCGTGCGCGACTTCGGACTGCCGCTGCCGATCGCCGTGATGTGCGAACTGCTCGGCGTGCCCTTCGAAGACCGGAGCGATTTCCGCCGCTGGGCGGACGCCTACCTGTCCACCAGCAAGTTCACCCGGGAGCAGGTGGCCGACTCCCGCGCACAGCTGCGGGAGTACGTCGCCGCCCTCACCGCCGAGCGGCGCCAGGAACCGCAGGACGACCTGCTGTCCGCCCTCGTTGCCGCCCGCGACGCCGAGGACCGCCTCTCCGAGGAGGAACTACTGACGATGGCGGAGACGATCCTCGTGGCCGGCCACGAGACCACCGCCACACAGATCCCCAACTTCGTCTACCTACTGCTCACCAACCCCGACCAGCTCGCGGCCCTGCGCGCCGACCTCGACCTGGTGCCCAGGGCGGTCGAGGAACTGCTGCGCTACATCCCCGCCGGAGCGGGCAGCTCGCAGCCGCGCTACGCCCTGGAGGACGTCGAGTTGGGCGGCGTGACCGTGCGCGCGGGCGAGCCCGTGGTGGTCGACAGGTCCTCGGCCAACCGGGACGAGACCGTCTACACAGATCCTGAAGAACTCGATCTGACGCGCAAGGAGGCCCCCCACATCGGGTTCGGCCACGGAGCCCACCACTGCCTCGGCGCTCCCCTTGCCCGGATGGAACTCCAGGTCACCCTCCACACCCTGCTGACCCGGCTGCCGGGTCTGCGGTTCGCCGACTCCGTGGACGACGTCGTGTGGAAGTCGGGCGTGTCCACGCGCGGTCCGGAGCGGATGCCGGTCACCTGGGACCACGCATGACCGACCTCGGGTTCGACGGCAGGGTCGCGGTCGTCACCGGCGCGGGCGGGGGACTGGGCAGGGAGTACGCCCTGCTGCTGGCGTCGCGCGGAGCACGTGTCGTGGTCAACGACACCGGCGGGTCGACGGCGGGCGAAGGGACGGACGAGGGTCCTGCCGAGAGCGTGTCCCGGGAGATACGCGACCTGGGAGGCGAGGCGGTGGCGGACACGCACAGCGTGGCGACACCCGAGGGAGGACATGCCGTCGTCCGTACCGCCCTGGACGCCTACGGCACCGTGGACATCCTCGTCAACAACGCGGGCATCCTGCGGGACGCACCGTTCCACGACATGACGGCCGAATTGCTCGACCCCGTCCTCGACGTCCACCTCAAGGGCGCGTTCTACGTCACCCGGCCGGCCTGGGACGTCATGCGGGAGCGGGGCTACGGCCGGGTGGTCAACACCACCTCGGCGGCCGGACTCCTGGGCACCGCGAACAAGAGCAACTACGGCGCCGCCAAGACGGGCCTGATCGGCCTCACCCGCGTCCTGGCCGCCGAGGGGGCCGCCTACGGCATCAAGGCCAACGCCGTGGCCCCGATCGCGCTCACCCGCATGCTCACCCAGTCCATGACGCGGACCGGAGAACAGGGGAAGGCCCCCGCACGAGAGCCCGAACGCGAGCCCGGGCGTGCCGGGCAGGCGATGACCGTGGAACGCATGAAGTCCTTCGTCGACAAGCTCGATCCGGCGCTCGTCGCGCCGGCCGTCGCCTACCTCGCACACGAGGACTGTCCCGTCTCCGGCGAGATGTACACGGTGGGCGCCGGTCACGTCTCGCGGTTCTTCGTCGGCAGAACGGACGGCTACTTCAACCCGGCCCTGTCGATGGAGGACGTCCGGGACCACTTCGACGAGATCCGCGACGAGACGGGGTACACCGTCCCGAAGGATCCGGGCGAGGAGACCGGCCGGTTGTTCCGGACGGTGAGCAGCTGACATGGAAGCGGGGCGTTGCGCCTCGGCAGGGCACGGACTGGGCGCGGGTCGGCCGGTCCGTGCCCTGCCGCAGCTCGGGATCATCCGGAAAATGTGCCGGCAGGTCGAAGGCGGCGGCCTGTGGGGGCTCGTCGAGTGAGCAGCGCCCGCCGGTGACAGGGTTGTACACGCATCCGGCGGTGGACTGCTCATTCTCCTCGTATGCGAATCGAGTGGGCTGGCTCATGGTGCCGACACGTATCGTGGCCCGCGTGCCGACTCCGCTGTTTTGACGCGGGGGTGCTCACCACCGTGGTCATCGCCCCCGCGTCAGGCGGCGTCACGCGGGGACCGGCAGGAAGTACGCCGTCGGCCTGGCCACGGTCGGCATCCGGAACCGTCGGCCACCGGCTCTCCCGCCACGACGAGTGAGATGGCGGCCGACGGCCACCTCAGTGGGACTTGAGCGCCGGGCAGTGTTCCAGGAAGGAGACGATGGTCTGCCAGGTGGGTGTCACGGGGCGCGCCGGCGTGGTCCGTCCGTGCCGGGCGGTCTGCTCGTAGGCGCCCGCCCGGGTCGCGTCGTCGCTGAGCATGGCGAAGTCGGTGCCGTGTCCGGCCTGGGGGAAGGAGATCAGTCGCGCCTCGTCGCCCGACGCCGCGAGCTTGTCGTAGAGGATGAGGCTCTGGTGGTACGGGACGATGGAGTCCTGCTTTCCGTGCAGGATGAGGAACGGCGGGGTCGGCCGCTTGCCGATGTAGGTGAGCGGGTTGGCGGCGGCGACTGCGCCGGGGCAGGCCGTGATGGTGCAGCCGAGCAGTAGTGACTCGGGTGACCGGGCGTCGGAGTGGCAGTCCGTCAGGCCGAACACCGCGTTGAACTCACTGCAGTTGTCCAGCATGTGCGCGTCCATCTGCAGGAAGTCGGTCGGCGGGTAGAAGGGGACGGCGGCCTGGACGGCGCTGGAGGGGCCCTGCGGGCCGACGTCGCCTTCCAGGGCCGGGATGTCTCCGGTGACGGCGGCCATCGCCGTGGTCCACCCGCCGGACGAGTCGCCCATGATGGCGAACCTCTCCGGGTCGAGGTGGTAGGCCCCCGCGTTCGCCCGCAGCCAGCGGATGGCGCCCTTGATGTCGTAGAGCTGGGCCGGGAACTGCGCCTGCCCGCTGGAGCGGATCGCGACACCCGCGACGGCGTATCCGCGCGGGTTGAGCTGAGCGGCGACTCTGTCGGCCCCCTGGCGTCCGCTGTCGGCGAGCCACCCCGACCCGCCGGTGAAGATGACCAGCGGGAGCGGTCGGTCGGACCGGGGGACGTAGAGGTCCAGCAGATGGCCCTGAGTGCCGGTGGGTTGGGCGGGGGCGTAGGCAAGATCCTTGGTGACCTGCACGTCTGTGGCCGCTCGTGCGGGGGACGGGGCGGCGGCTCCGGCGGTGGTGATCAGAGCCACGGTCACGGCTGCCGCGGCCAGGGCCCGAAGGAGACGTCCCGGGCGTGGCAGGGTGTTCAGGAACATGGCGACTCCACTTCGTGTGGGGGTCGGAGTGTGGGAAGTACCGAAGGACGAGGAAGCCGAGCGTCAGCTGCCCGTTGGTCCGGGCGTGGCCGCCGCGGCGGGAGCAGGAACAGAGGGCTCGTTCCGGGGATCCGCCGGGCGGGTTGCACTGGTGAGATGGCCACGGCGCCCACGAGTCCGGCCAGGACGAACGTGGTGAAGCCCCCGGCTCGGGGTGCCGTTGGCGGTGAAGCGGCGCGGTCAGGGACCCAAGATCGCGCCTGCACGGCCGATGCCGGTGGCACTGCCGATCCCCGCGGCCGGCTCGCTGTCGCGGCGGACGGTGGTGGCCGCCCAGGCCATGGCCCGGGCGCTGAACGGCCGCACAACGTTGAGGGCTGCCACGGCAGATGTGACACAGAGTGACAGTTGGAGCTTGAGCAGGAGCAGTCCGGCAGCAATGGTCGCCACGAACCAGATCACCGACATGCGTACGCCGCCGAACCATGACGAGCGGGAAGTGGAAGGACGAGGACAGGCCGTGGCCGGAGGTACGCATCATCGGTGGCAGCCAAGTGCTGACGCCGTGGGAAGGCCCTGTGAAACATGGGCCGTGGGGGGTGGGACGCGGCCGAGCTGGGGGAGGATTCCATCTTCGTCCTTGGCGATGTGAGGCGCTCTGAGAGAGTGGCTTGTTCGTCTGGCGAATCATGCTTCACTATGAGCTGGCCATGAGTGTCGGGCCGGGCGGGTCGAGTGTCAATGGTGTTGCGGCTCGGGCTTCCGCGGCCGTCGTGGGGGTGGTCCGGGGGCCTTCCCGGGATCTCGTGGTGCAGCCGCTGTTGCGGCGCCCTTCGCGGCGTCGCGGCCGGTGATCGGTGGCCGGTTGGACCGTGTGCGGGAGGCGTTGGCGTTCGGCGTGTGCGGCGGGTGACCCGGGCCGGCCTGCGTGCCATGCCCGGCGCCGCCTCGTCCAGGTCCTCGACGGTGAATCGACGGTCACCGCTTGCCCGGAGGAGGCCGCCCGCCGGCTCCGGGACGACCGCGCCTTCGCCGTGCCGTCCTTGGTGGCGACGTGGCCCCGGTGCCCCCGAGCCTCCGCTCCAGGGTCGGCCGGACGATCGTCGGCTGCCTCGTCAACTCCCTCCCGGGGAGCGGATGTTCAAGACCAGAGGTGCGTGTCCGCTCATGTCGTGCGGCCGCGGCCGAGGATTCGAAACTGTCTCTGTGTGACCTATTGACCTCGCTGCGACAGAGGCCTAGCGTCCGGCCTGTCGTGTTCGGCACACGAAACATTGTGCGCTCGGCGCACATATCGCTCCCTCAGGAGGGGTCCTATGCAAAGGCGCGCTTTTGGGCTTGCCGTCACGTTGGCGACGGTCGTGGCCGCTGCCGGATGTGGATCCTCGTCGTCCGGGGGCGGAGGCTCCGACTCCTCAAGCGGTGGCGGGGTCACGCAGGTCAAGGTCGGTGTCATCCCGATCGTGGATGTCGCCCCGCTCTATCTGGGGCAGAAGAAGGGATTCTTCAGCAAACGCGGCATCGACCTGAAGATGGTGACAGCGCAGGGCGGTGCGGCCATCGTCCCCGGTGTGGTGAGCGGTCAGTTCCAGTTCGGGTTCAGCAACGTCACCTCCTTGATGCTCGCCCAGACCAAGGGCGTGCCGATCAAGTCCGTGGTCAACGGAGTGGCCAGCAACGGCAAGATCGGGGCCGACGTCACCGGAGTCGCCGTCAAGAAGAACAGCTCGATCAAGTCCGCCAAGGATCTCGTCGGCAAGAAGGTGGCGGTCAACACCCTGCAGAACATCGGCGACACCACCGTCCGCGAGTCGGTGCGCAAGGCCGGCGGCGACCCCTCCAAGGTCAAGTTCGTCGAGATGCCCTTCGACCAGATGCCGGCCGCACTGGACGGCGGACAGGTGGACGCCGCCTGGATGGCCGAACCCGCGCTGACCATCGCCAGGGGCCAGGGCGCGCGTGTCGTAGCCTCGCCGTTCGCCGAGACCGATCCGAAGCTCACCGTGGCGACGTACTTCACCTCCACGAAGCTCCTGAAGCAGAAGCCCGACCTCGTGAAGAAGTTCACCGCGGCCATGACCGAGTCACTCGAATACGCCTCCCAACACCCGGACGAGGCACGCCAGATACTCACCAGTTACACCAAGATCAGTGGCACGGTGCTGCAGAAGCTCTCCCTGCCCAGCTGGCCCACGGACATCGACATGGCCTCGCTGCAGAAGCTGGCCTCGCTCGGTGAGGAGGACGGCATCTTCGGTGACAAGAAGCCGGACCTGAACGCGCTGTTCTCATGACACCGCCGGAAACCGCGTCCGTGACGACGAAACCCGCCGGAGCCGGGACCGGTCCCGGCGGTGCCCGGACCCCTCGTGGCCTGGGCGGCGCCGCCGCTCCGCTGCGCGGTCTGGCCGGACTGGCCGGCCTGGTGGTCGTACTTCAGGTGCTGCCGCACAGCGGTCTGGTGTCGGGCGACTACCTGCCGCCCGCTTCGGAGATGGCCCGGGCCCTCTGGCACCTGCTCGCCGAGGGCGCTTTCTGGACCGCCCTCGGCGACACCCTGACCGGATGGGGCCTGGGTCTGGCCATCGCCGTGGCGGCCGGGCTGGTGGCCGGAATCATGATCGGTTCCGTGCCCGTGCTGCGGGCCGTCACCGCCTCCACGATCGAGTTCCTGCGGCCGATCCCGTCCGTGGCGCTGATCCCGGTGGCGGTGCTGCTCTACGGAACCGACCTCAGGTCGGTGCTCCTGCTGGTGGTCTACGCCTCGTTCTGGCAGGTGCTCGTCCAGGTGCTGGCCGGGACCCAGGACGTCGACCCGGTCGCCGAGGACACCGCCCGCAGCTATCGACTGGGCGGCTGGGGGCGGGTGCGGTACGTCATGTGGCCCACCGCGCTGCCGTACGTCATGACGGGTGTGCGGCTGGCCGCCACCGTGGCGCTGGTGCTCACGATCACCGCCGAACTCGTCATCGGGGCCCCGGGCCTGGGGCACGAGATCGCCGTCGCACAGACCTCCGGCGCCGTTCCGCAGGTGTACGCCCTGGTCCTGGTCACCGGGCTGCTGGGGGTCACCGTCAACCTCATGGCGCGGGCCGTCGAGCGCCGGGCGCTGCACTGGCACCCGTCCGTGCGCGGGAAGGGGTGACCGGATGTTCCGGACAACAGTCCTCACCGCGGGAAAGCGGGTCTCGCTCGTTCTGGGCCTGCCCGCGGTCCTGTTCGCCGTGTGGTGGTTCGCCACCGCGGGCAGCACCGACTTCTACGTTCCGCCGCTGTCCACCATCCTGCGGAAGTTCGGGGAGGTCTGGACGGGCGCGCGGCTGAAGTCGGACGTGCTGCCCAGTCTGCTCCGCCTCGGCGCGGGCTACCTCCTCGCCGTCGTCATCGGCGTCGGGCTGGGTCTGCTGGTCGGTCTGAGCCGCGTCGTACGGGACGTCCTGGAACCGGTCCTGGAGCTGTTCCGGGCCATCCCCCCGCCCGTGCTGGTACCGGTGATCATGCTGTTCGCGGGCATCGGCGACACCATGAAGGTCATCGTCATCGTCAGCGGCTGTCTGTGGCCGATCCTGCTGAATACGGTCGAGGGCGTGCGTGCCGTGGACGAGGTGCTGAGCGACACCTGCCGTTCGTACGGCATCGGCGGTCCCGCCCGCCTGTGGCATCTGGTGCTGCGCTCGGCGAGCCCGCAGATCGTCACGGGCATGCGGCAGTCGCTGTCGATCGGGATCATCCTCATGGTCATCAGCGAGATGTTCGCCGCCAGCAACGGGCTGGGTTTCACCATCGTGCAGTTCCAGCGGTCGTTCGCCATCCCCGAGATGTGGAGCGGAGTGCTGCTGCTCGGCCTGCTCGGGTTCGTCCTGTCACTGCTGTTCCGCCTCGCCGAGAACCGGATCCTGGCCTGGTACCACGGCCTGCGCCGAGCCCAGCGCACCCCCTGACAAGGAGACGTCGATGCTCGACGTACGCAACCTTCAGAAGACCTACACCGGACGCAACCGCACCGTCGAAGCACTGCGGAACCTGACGTTCCACATCGATGCGGGCGAACTGGTGTGCCTTGTCGGCCCGTCCGGCTGCGGCAAGACGACCCTGCTGAAGTGCGTGGCCGGCCTGCTCACCCCCACCGACGGCGAGGTGATGCTGGACGGCCGGCCGGTCAGCGGGCCTCCGCCCGGCATGGCGGTGGTCTTCCAGGAGTACGGCCGCTCGCTGTTCGCCTGGATGAACGTACGCGACAACGTCGCCCTTCCGCTGCGCCGCAAGAAGCTCGGAAAGACCCGTGAACGGGAACTCGTCGAACACGCCCTGGAGGTGGTCGGCCTGGCCGACGCCCAACAGGCTTACCCCTGGCAGCTCTCCGGCGGCATGCAGCAGCGCGTCGCCATCGCCCGCGCCGTCGCGTTCGAGCCGAAGGTCCTGCTCATGGACGAACCCTTCGCGGCCGTCGACGCCCAGACCCGCGCCGAACTGGAGGACCTCATCCGTCGGTTGTGGCACGAACTCGGGGTCACCGTCCTGTTCGTCACCCACGACATCGACGAAGCCGTCTACCTCGGCCGGCGCACCATCATCCTTTCCGCGTCACCGACGGTGGTGCTGGAGGACCTGGCCATCGATCTCCCCGACGAGCGCGACCAGTTGCACACCCGCTCCAGCACCCGCTTCGCGGAACTGCGCTCGCACGTCTACGAGCGGATCCAGCAGGCCAAACACCACAACGGCGACACCGCACCGACAAGGACGGGCGACCCCACTGACGACCTCGCCCTGCAGATCTCGGAGCCGTAGGACGGTCGCCCGGCATGAATGGCTGGGTTTCCCACAGCATCGTGTCCGAGGTCGCTCCGAGCGCCGGGAACGAAAGGCGGCCCTCACTGCAGACAGGTACTCCGCACCCGCCAGGCATCATTCACTACAGTGACGAGACAGCCGCTGCGGAGAGCCCATGACATCGACCCACGCCGTGCCGCCCGCCCACCCCGCAACGGCGCCCGCGCCGCCGGAGGAGGCGGTCGCACCCCTCATGCGCGGCATCGCCGTGCTGCGTGGGCTCACCGATGCCGGAGGGGCGGCCGGCCTGAGCGATCTGGGACGGGCCACCGGGCTGGCGCGCGCCACCCTCGACCGGGTCGTCGGAACGCTCGCCCACATGGGGTATGTGCGCCAGGACGGCAGCAGCGCCGTCCTCCAGCCCCGTCTGATGGAGTTGGGCAACGCGTATCTGGGCGCTCTGCGTCTGCCCGATCTGCTGGGCGGGCACGCCGACGGACTTGCCGACGAACTCGACGAGTCGGTGTCCCTCGCCGTGGCGGACGGTGACGGCATTCGCTTCATCCACCAGGCGATCCGCCGCCGTACCCTGTCGCTGAGTTTCCGTATCGGCGACCTGCTGCCTGCCGAACGCACCGCCCCCGGACCGCTGTTGGCAACCGAGTGGAGCGCGGACGACTGGACGCGGTGGCGTGAGAGGCAGGTCGTCGATCCGGATGACCTGGGCTTCCCGGCGATCCCCCCTCGATCGCACGGCACCGTCGCCGAGGACTTCGAAACACGGGTCGCACGTGCGCGTGTGCACGGCTGGGCCATGGACGATCAGTTGATCGAGACGGGCCTGGTGGCGGTGTCCGTTCCAGTGCGCGCTCCGGACGGCCGTATCGCCTGCGTGGCGAGTGCCGTGAGTCATACCAGCAGGCACAGCGCCGACTCGTTGCGCGACTCCCTTCTGCCCAGACTGAGGGCGGCGGTGGCCGCCATGGAACGGGAGCTCGCCGACGCCCCACCGCCCGAACCGCGGAGCGCGCCCTCGGGCCTAGCCGTCTGGACGAGCGCGTCGAAGCAGGAACTGGGCGGAGAGTTCATCACGTCACTGGCCCGCGGCCTGACCGTCGTCACCGCGTTCGGCGAGGGCCGTGCGGAGCTGACACTCTCCGAGGTCGCCCAGCGCACCGGCCTGCCCCGTGCCACGGCTCGCCGCGCACTGATCACGCTGGAGCATCTCGGCCATGTCGCGGTGCACCGCAGGGTCTTCCGACTCACCCCACGGGTTCTCGCCCTCGGTTTCCCATCCTTGTCCAGGACGACGCTGGCCCGGATCACCCACCCCCACCTCACCGCTCTCACCCAGAAGGTGCGGGAGTCGACGTCTCTCGCGGTTCTCACGGGCGACGAGATTCAGTGTGCGGCCTCCGTCGCCGCGGGGCGCATCATGGACGCGGACATCGTCGTCGGCTCACGCATGCCCGCCTACGCGACCTCCACGGGACGGGTCCTGTTGGCGGGTCTGTCTGCCGAGGAGTACTCCAGGAGGCTGGCTCACGTGCGGATGGGGGCGTTGACCCCCCGTACCGTCACGCGGCCCGCCGACCTCAGGACGATCCTCGACCAGGTGCGTGAGGAGGGCTATGCCCTGGTCGACGAGGAACTCGAAGCGGGCCTTCGCTCCATAGCCGTGCCCATACGTGACCGCGAGGGCGGCCTCATCGCGGCGGTCAACGTCACCATGCACAGCAGCCGCCGCTCGGCCGCGGAGTGTGTCAGGGCCGTCCTGCCGGAACTGCGTGCCACGGCCGTCCAGGTGGAGATGGATCTGCACCTGGCCGGACGGTTCGTCCGAGTTCCGACTCTTTGAACGACGAGAGCTGTGCCGCCGGGGGCCGTGCCCGGATTCGGAACCCGGCGTGGGGAGTTGCGGTGCAAAAAGTGCCGCTGAGATCGATCTTGCTGAGGCTCGGCTGCTTCACGGGGCTTCGAGCTGCCGGGGAACGGCTCCGGCACGCGTCGAGCTGTCGTTCGTGCGGTTCGGCGACGCGGAGGTCCGGCCCGTCGGCCGGTTCAGGGGGGCTTGGCCCCGGACCATGGCAGAAGACGGTGGCCTCGGATTGTTGAACGGCCCAGGTTTTTGAAGGGGTTTCGAAGGCCGCACGGGCTCCCGGCGGTCGCGCGGCGGCCGGGCGCGTGTGATCTCGCGTGGCGAAGGTCGGGCGGCTGTCGGGCCTGTCCGGCGGATCATGTGACTACTAGGCTGCTGCGATGAAGTCCGCGGATCGGAACCAGGCCAACGACTACGACAGCTTCGCCGAGATGTTCTCCGTGGAGTCCGACAACAGCCTCGTGAACGCCTACTACGAGCGGCCGGCGATGCTGGCCCTCGCGGGGGACGTGACCGGCCGTCGGATCCTGGACGCCGGCTGCGGTTCGGGCCCGCTGTCCGCCGCGCTGCGCGAGCGCGGCGCCGTCGTCACCGGCATCGACTCCAGCGCCAGGATGGTGGCGCTGGCGAAGCGGCGACTCGGCGACGACGTGGCCCTGCACGTGGTCGACCTGTGCGACCCGCTGCCGTTCGACGACGGTGTGTTCGACGACGTGCTCGCGTCACTGGTCCTGTACTACCTGGAGGACTGGGAGCCGACGCTGGCCGAGTTCAGGCGGGTGCTTGGGCCCGGCGGCCGGCTGATCGCGTCGGTGGGCCACCCCTTCGCGGCCTACAACCACCGGGATCCCCGGCCCGACTACCACGCGACCACCAGCTACACCTTCGACTGGACACTCAACGGGCAGTCCGTCCCGATGGAGTTCTGGCGCAGGCCTTTGCACGCGATGACCGATGCCTTCACCACCGCTGGCTTCCGTCTTCGCGTCCTCAGCGAGCCGCAGCCCGACCCGGCCGCCCGTGCCCTGTTCCCGGACGGCTTCCAGGACCTCTCGACCAGCCCCAACTTCCTGTTCTTCGTCGTCGAGGTGCGGCCATCGGCCACCGGTGCGGGCGGCTGACCGGTCGCGGATCACCAGCGGATCCTGGACGGGCGCACCGGTACTGTGGCGTCGCATGAGCGACGTCGAGATCGAGATCACCGCAGACCTGGTCCGTGACCTGCTGCGGGAGCAGCATCCTGATCTCGCGGGGCTCGCCGTCCGCGAGGTGGTGGGTGGCTGGGGCAACCAGATGTGGCGCCTTGGTGACGGGTTGGCCGTGCGCATGCCGCGTACAGCGGGTGCTCCGGACCTGCTGCGCAAGGAGTGCCGGTGGCTGCCCGCCCTGGCCCCGCGTCTGCCGCTCCCGGTCCCCAACCCCGTACGGATCGGTGAACCGTCCGCGCGCTTCCCGAAGCCCTGGGCCATCATGACGTGGGTCCCCGGCGAGCCACTCGACCACACCTCCATCAGCCGCGGCGACCACGCGGCCGACACCCTGGCGGCCTTCCTCACCGCGCTTCACGTGGAGGCGCCCGAAGACGCGCCAATCAGCGAGGACCGCGGCGACCACCCGAAGAAGTGCACGGACGGCTTCGACCACTTCTTCCATGCCGTCGTCCTCGACGATCTCGCCGACGAGGTCCGAGCCGTCTGGGACGACGCCGTTGCGGCGCCCGAGTGGGAGGGCCCGCCCCTGTGGGTGCACGGCGACCTGCATCCCGCGAACGTCGTCGTCTCGGACGGGATGCTCTCGGGCGTGATCGACTTCGATGCCGTGTTCGCCGGCGATCCCGCGTTGGACCTCGCCGCCGCATGGGTCATCCTTCCCGCGGGTGCCACCTCACGCTTCTTCGACGCATACGCGCAGGCGGACGAGGGGACGATCCGGCGCGCCCGCGGGCTGGCCGCAATGAAGAGCCTGTTTCTCATGCTGATGGGCCAGAACGGAGACCGGGGCCTTCCTGGCGGCAAGCCGACATGGGGACCCGCGGGCCGGGCAGCGCTCGATCGTGTTCTGCGAGGGCAGGTGATCTAGCCGTATTGCCTCTCTGCTGATCCAGGCGTATCGCCCTCCGCGTCACGACCCATCGCGCAGTTCGTGCAGACGCTCGCGGGTGAAGTGGATGTCGTCGAAGGTGACCGCACAGCCGTCACCGGTCGGCGACTGTGCCTCGAAGCCGATCGAGACGGGCGTGGACGTGTCGTCGAGGGTGAAGAAGCGGATCATCCGCCAGGTCTTGCCGTCGAGGGACGCGTGGTAGGCGAAGGCGTGATCGATCCGGGAGACGCGCAGCCACACCGTCCGGCCGTCGACAACGAAGGCGTTGGCATCGTCCGCGACGCCGCGGGCGACCACGGAGACGATCATGGGCTCGCGGTCGGGAGAGAACTCGAAGCAGAGCTTGCCCCAGTTGCGGTCATCGCTCCACAGGAGCAGTACGCCGGCGTCGAAGGTGGACTCGAAGTCGACGGTGACGCGTGCGCTCAACTGGAAGTCGCCCTCCGGGGGACGCCGAGCAGGGTCGCGGCGTTGAGCATGGACTCGGCGTTGAGCTGGGAGTCCGCTCCCGGGTCGATGAAGATGTCGCTGTGAGCGGCCGCTGTGGCTGTCAGCGTGGCGGTCGCCTCGTCGATGGTCCACGCCTCGCCGGACGACGGCGAGAGGGTGAACGGCAGGCCGGGCACGTTACGTGTGATGGTCATATCGCTTCCTCCTGCGGGCTGATGGCTGGCAAGCCGCGACGCCGGAACGCGGGTGCCTGGTTCAAGGCGTGCGGGTCCCGTGTACTTCGGGGATGAGGTCGTGGAGGGTGCGGCGGACGACGTCCTCGGTGAACTCCTCTGGCAGGAAGTACCGTTGCAGGCCGATGCCTTCCTGCACGGCGTCGATGACGTGACCGCTGACGCCCTGGAGGTGGCGGGAGACGGCGTCCTTGGCGCGTCGCATCCACTGCCGCATCAGTTCGGCGTAGCGCTCGTCGCGGATCGCCAGAACATACAGCTCGGCCAGCAGCACCATGTCGCGCCTGCGGTCGCGGGAGTCCGCGACGATCATCTGGACGAGGCGCTCACGAGGGTCCTCGCCGGGTTCGACATTTCCCATGGACTCGTCGAGCGGTGAGAAGAGATCGCTCGCGAAGCGCTCGAACGCGGTGAAGATCAGATCGTCCCGGTTCGGGAAGTGGTAGGTCATCGACCCGAGAGGGACGTCGGCTGCCGCGGCGATGGTGCGGTACGTCGCGCCGCTCAGCCCCCGCTCCTCGATGGTGTCCAGTGTCACGGTCAGGATGCGGTCTCGTCGTTGCGGCTCGGTTCGCCGCGATACGGCACTCATCGGCTCAGGACTCCTCGCGATTGGCGCCCTGCGGCGACTTACCTCATCGGACCATAAGAACGTTCGTACGACAAGGGTGGGCGGCTGCCGCGGCACGGGGCGAAGTGGTCCGCGGCGGCTGTCGTAGTGGTTGCGTTTGCAGGGCGCGCAGTCAGCGTGGCTGTGGAAGGACGGAACCGGGTCGTCGGAGAGTTCGAGGTGCATCGATTCGATGTGTATAGCGTTTCGATGTACCGTAGGAGAGACAAGTGTCCGCGGCCCGTCAGCTCGCGAACAGACCTCAGACAGAAGTGGTTCCGATGGAAGACCGAGAGATGCAGACCCGTACCCCCGAAGAGGTCTACGCCAGTCATGGTGCGGCGTTGGTCGCCGAGGATCTGGACAAGCTTGCCGCCAACTTTGCGGAAGATGCGGTGGTCATCACGCCTACGGGTGTCCTGCACGGCAAGGAGGGTGTCCGGGAGAGCTTCACCCGGTTGTTCGCCGATCTCCCGAAGGCCGACTGGGAGATGAAGACCACCCTCTTCGGCGGCGAGGTTCTCTTCCTGGAATGGACCGCGACGTCGGCGAACACCAGCGCGACCCACGGTGTCGACACCTTCGTCATCCGGGACGGCCTCATCAGGGTCCAGACGGTGCGTTACGAGCTGGCGTCGGACGACGTCTGACGTGACGGACCCGCGCCTCGGTCCATGGGCGACCGAGGTGTGGGCAGCGCTCGGGCAGCCACGGACAGAACGGTTCGCAAGGGCGCGGACGGATTGTCCGTACGCCAGGCCAGCGCGGCCTGAAGCTGTACGGCCGATCCCGCCAGAGGGCGGTAGGCCAGGCCGTTCTGCTGGATGTGTCGGCACGAAGTGAGTGTCAGCGTCACCCCCACTCCTGCGGCCACCAGGGCGAGGATGGTGTAGGAGTCGGGCGCTTCCTGAACCACCCTGGGCGTGAACCCGGCGGTCTCGCAGGTGCGGAAGGTGGCGTCGCGCAGGGACGAGCCGGCGTTGCCGGGGAAGCTGACGAACGGCTCGTCGGCCAGGTCGGCGACCGGGATCGATTCGGATTCCGCCAGCGGGTGGTCGAGGGGGAGCGCGCACACCAACTGCTCCTCGGCGATCACACGGGTGGAGACTCCGAGCCGGGTGACCGGGAGGCGGACGAAGCCGAGATCGAGCGATCCTTCCGCGACCCGCGCCAGGGCGACGTTCGCGTACGTCTGCCCTTCCAGGACCAGCTCGATCCCTGGATGCGACGCTCGGAGCGCCCGCGTGAGGAGCGGCAGGCTCTCGTGACTGGAAGCGCCCGCGAAGCCCACGGTGACTCGCCCGTACTCGCCTCGGCCGGCTGCCCGGGCCGCACGCTGTGCGACGTCGACGCCCGCGAGGACGGCCCGCGCCGGTTCCAGGAAGGAGCGGCCCGCGCTGGTCAGCCGGACCGACCGGGTACTGCGCTCGAACAGCTGGACCCCGAGCTCCTTCTCCAGACGCCGGATCTGCTGACTGAGCGGCGGTTGAGCCATCTGCAGCCGCTGAGCGGCCCTCCCGAAGTGCAGTTCCTCCGCCACGGCGACGAAGGCTGTCACATGGCGCAGTTCCATGGCCGTTCCCGTCCTTGCGGCTTTCGATATATCAATTCGCAGTCTCAGTGAGGCTCTAATTTAGTATTGGACCCTACTCAATGAGTGGTGCCAAGGTGTGGTGGACCACTCGTCCACGCCGAGGAGCACCTCATGGGACCGGATGCCCTGCCCGCAGAGGCCGTGCGCTCTGCCAGGGACAAGACGATGGGGATGCGGGAAGCGGTCGACTCCTTCGTCCACGACGGCGACACCGTCTGTCTGGAGGGCTTCACCCATCTCATTCCCACCGCGGCCGGCCACGAGATCATCCGGCAGGGACGCAGGAACCTCACCATCGTCCGGATGACCGCCGACATCGTCGTGGACCAGATGCTGGCCGGTGGCTGTGTCTCGAAGCTGGTCTCCTCCTTCGTCGGTAACTCCTCGGCGGGATCACTGGGGGAGTTGCGGCGCCGGATCGAGAGCGGAGTACCCGAGCCGTTGGAGTTCGAGGAGTACAGCCACTACGGCATGGTGTGCCGCTATCTCGCGGGAGCACAGCGTCTGCCCTTCTACCCACTGCGCTCCTACACCGGGAGTGACCTGCCGTCCGTCAACCCGGCCCTCCGCAAAGTGACGTCGCCTTACGCGGGCTCGGACGGAGAACCCGAGCAGATCTACGTGGTGCCGCCGGTCAACCCCGACGTGACGATCGTGCACGCCCAGCGCGCCGACCGTTCCGGGAACACACAGGTCTGGGGGCTCACCGGAGTTCAGGCCGAGGCGGTCTTCGCCGCGCGCAGAGCCGTCGTCGTCGTGGAGGAGATCGTCGCCGACGAAGTCGTACGGTCCGATCCGAACCGGACCATCATCCCCGCGCACGCCGTGGACGCGGTCGTCGAGTGTCCTCGGGGAGCCCATCCCTCCTTCGCACAGGGGTACTACGACCGGGACAACGCCTTCTACCGGTCCTGGTCGCACATCAGCGGAGACCCGGTGCGCCTGAAGAACTGGATGGCCGAGTGGATCCACGGCACACGCGACCACGCGGAATACCTGGCCAAGCTCCAGGGCGAGTTCGACTCGCGTCTCGCCGTCGGTGAGGCACTGAGCCTCCCGGTGAACTACGGACGGCGGCTGTGACCGACCCGAGCACCGACCCCGTACGAGCGGCATGCGCCGAACGGGCACGACGAGCCGAGGAGCACCGGACATGAACGCCCCGCCAGAGGAAGCCGCTACCGGGCCCATCACCTCCTCGGAGCTGCTGGCCGTCGTCGCCTCGCGTGAACTCGTCGGCCGGCGAACCGTCTTCGCCGGCATCGGCCTTCCGACCCTGTCCGCATCGCTGGCTCATCTGACGGTCGCCCCCGCATTGGAGATCGTCTACGAGTCGGGAGTGTGCGGAGCGCACCCGTCCCACCTACCCGAGACCATCGCCGACTCCGTGCTGATCACGGACGCCGAAGCGGTGCTGGCCATGCCCGCCCTCTTCGGCTACGTCCTGCAGGGCGGTCACATCGACGTCGGCTTCCTGGGGGCGGCCCAGATCGACAGGTGGGGCAACCTGAACTCCTCGGTCATCGGCGACTGGGCGCATCCGAAGGTCCGACTTCCGGGTTCGGGCGGTGCGATGGAGGTCATGGCAAACGCCGGCGAGGTGTTCGTCGTGATGCGCCGTCACGAGCCGCGCTCGCTGCCCGACCGGCTCGACTTCTGCACCTCACCGGGACCGGACCGAGCCCTGGCCGACGGAATCCGTCCGCTCGGTGCGGGCGTAACCCGGGTCATCACCGACCTGGGCATCCTCGCGAGGCAGGGCCCCGGCGAAGAACTCCAGTTGGTGGCCATACACCCCGGGGTCACTGTGGACCAGGTCTGTGCGGCCACGGGCTGGGACCTACGGGTCGCCGGAACCGTGGCCACGGTGGCGCCCCCGACCGAGAACGAACTGCGCCTGCTGCGCCGGGATGTCGACCCCGGTCGTGTCTACCTGCGCTGAAAGGGCGTCAAGTCCCTTTCTCTCAGGTCGTGATGCTGACCGGTGACGACGTCCTCCCCAGCGTCGGCACAGACTTGGACCGTCGGCCCATGGGAAGACCACGTTGAAAGCCTTCGACATCACCTTCGGCGCGGTAGAACCGGCACGGCGAGCCGTCGAAAGATGCGCCCGTTCTGTTCGGTCGAGCACGGCGGTGACCTCGTCGAAGGCGTCGGAGGTCGGAGAGACGGCCGTAGATCGAATACAGCTCCGTCGACGGGGAAGGCCGTTTGGCCCCAGAGCGGAGATCTTGACCATGGTGTTCGGCTCGGCGGCCACCGCGGCGAAAACGCGCCTCCACTGGCCGAGGGCGTCCTGTGTGCGTTCGACGGGCACGCCGGCATGGTCGAGGACCAGGGGGACGTTTTCGTGATCGGCTACGAGAGCCCCTGCCTGTCGGGGCGGTTGGACGGCACCCGGCCGGCCCAACCGCCCCGACCACCGCCGATCTACAGCCAGGAAGGCAGCACGGGCAGTCCTTGCCGCAATTCCGAGGACGGAATCCGGCCGGTCAGCCAGCCCACCGTGGCCGCTGCCGTCGCCTTGAGCTCGACGGTTGATCCGGAGTCGTCGGATCGCGCCGCTCCGATCCGCCAGGTGCCGCGGCGGTCGGTCGGCGCAAGGGCGAGCGCGGGGCATGTGTCCTTGCGGGAAAGGGCGGCCGTGACGTCGTCCAGGAGCGCGTCGACCACGCCCGAGGGCAGGTCGTCGACCGAGATACTGCTGTCGAGATCGATGGCGTGAAGCCACACCTCGCGGACGCGCATCCAAGGGATCTCCGCTGCCGGAATCGCCCGGCCCAGCGCGCTGCGTACCTGGGCGTTCCACTGCTCGGTGTCGAGGTGGCGGAGGGCGTCATCCAGGTCTCGGGCGGTCGCCGTGACCCTGGATCGCAGTTCGGAAGCCGGGAGGGCCGCCGACTCGGCTATTTCGGCGGCCCGTTGATCGCGGCTCGCGTACATCGGGTTCTCGACGCCGGTACGTGCCCAGGTCGCGAGTCGGCCTAGTGCCTCGGCGTTGTGCGCGAGGTGGCCCACGACGTGGGCGCGGGACCACTGGGGCAGCTTGCTCGGGGACTTGAAGTCGTCGTCGGTCAACTCGCCGACAGCGGCCAGGAAGCGGGCGGTACCCTCGCGCATCCAGGGCAGGGTCAGTTCGAGATCGTGCGGGCCGCTCATACTGTCGCCTCCGAGGCCAGGCGCGCGGCGATGTCGTTCCGCAGTGCCTTCTTGTCGATCTTTCCGACCTTGGTGGACGCCAGCTCGTCGACGACCACGAGACGCTCGGGAAACTTGAACCGGGCGACTCCGATCTTCTCCATGAGGTCACGAACCTCGTCCAGCGTGACGGTCTCGCCGGGCCGTGGGACGACGTAGAGGCAGACGCGCTCGCCGAGTCGCGGGTCGGGCATGGCGACGGCCGCGACCTGGCTGACGGCGGGAAGCTGATAGACCAGGTTCTCCACCTCCTCGGCGGAGATGTTCTCCCCACCGCGGTTGATCATGTCCTTGTCCCGTCCCTCCACGATCAGGTTGCCCTCCGCGGTGCGGCGGCAGATGTCGCCGGAGCGATACCAGCCGTCGGGGGTGAAGGCGCGCGCGTTCTGCTCGGCTGCTCTGTAGTAGCCACGAGGCGTGTAGGGGCCGCGGGTGAGCAGCATGCCGGGCTGTGCGTCGGGGACGTCCTGGTCGAACGCGTCGACGATCCGTACTTCGTCGGCCGGGCACATGGGCCGGCCCTGTGTCGTGCACACGATGTCGTCAGGGTCGTCGAGCCGGGTGTAGTTGAGCAGTCCCTCGGCCATGCCGAAGACCTGTTGGAGCGTCGCTGTGAGCACGGGCTTCACCTTGTACGCAAGTTCGTCCGCCAGCCGGGCCCCGCCCACCTGCAACACCCGCAGGCTGGCGAGCGCGGCTGATCCGTTCTCGGCCGCGTACTCCATCCACCGGGCGGCGACCGCGGGGACGACCGCGGTGTGCGTGACGCCCTCGCTCGCGATGGTGGCGAAGGCGCGGGCGGGCTCCGGGGAGGGCAGGGTGACGACCCGGCCGCCTGCCAGCAGCGCGCCCAGGATGCCTGGACAGGCGAGGGGGAAGTTGTGCCCCGCGGGCAGACTGACCAGGTAGACCGCGTCCGGCCCGACAGCGGCCACTTCCGCGCTCGCCCGCGCGTTGTAGGCGTAGTCGTCGTGGGTGCGGGCGATGAGTTTGGGCAGGCCGGTGGTCCCGCCGGAGAGCAGGAAGACGGCCACGTCCCGGGCTGCCGGGGCCGCCGCGTCGAGGCGTGCCCGGTCGGCCTTCGCGTCCCGCGAGGGCCCGCACAGGGCGCGGAGATCGATGCTGCCGGGCGCGATGTCGTCTCCGGCGACGAGGACGTGCCAGTCGGCGCCGGTGGCGGCGCGCACATCGGCGGCCAGCTCGTGTCCGAGTGCCTGGTGGTCGAAGTCGCGCATGACGTCCGGCACGGCGATCGCCACCGCCTCGGCGTGCCTGGCCAGATAGGCCAGTTCGGCTCGCCGGTGGGCCGGCAGGGCCATCACCGGCACGATGCCGGCACGCAGACAGGCGAGCGTGAGGACCACGAACTCCCAGCCGTTGCCCAGCTGTACGACGATCCGGTCGCCCGCCGCGATGCCCAGCTCCAGCAGTCGTACGGCGGCGGCGTCGGCCCGTGCGGCGAGTTCGGCGTGGGTGAGGCGGACGCCGGTGCCGTCGAGCGCGACGGGATCCACGAGTGCCGGGGCGTCCGGCATCCGGTCCGCGACCTCCTGGAGCAGGGTGCCCAGCGGCACCCCTGCCCAGTACCCCTCGGCGACGTAGCGGGCCACCGCCGCGTCCGGCCAGGGGACGGTGTTCTCAGCTATCGGGGTGGGCATCGTCGGCCTCCCTCGTGATGATGACGGCGTCGAGCGCGACCAGGCCGTGCGCGGTGAGACGCAAGGGGTTGATCTCGACCTCGTCGAGGTGCGGGTTGGCAGCCAGGAAGGTGCCCAGGGAGGCAACGGTCCGGGCCAGGTCGTCGGGGTTCAGGACGGGACCGCCGCGCCAGCCGTTGAGCAGTGCCTGTCCGACCAGCTCCTCCGGCATGGCGGCGGCCTCGGCCGGAGCGAGTGGGGCGAGTCGGATGGCGACGTCGGCCAGTGCCTCGGCCGTCGTACCGCCCAGGCCGAGCAGCACGATGGGGCCGAACACGGGATCGCGGCGCGCGCCGACGACCAGGTCGACCCCCGCTGGTGCCATCGACTCGACGAGGTAGCGGCGCGCCCCCGCGGCATCGAGCCTGTCGAGAGCCGTGTCCAGTTCGGCGGGCGTCGTGATGCCCAGATGCACACCGCCGATCTCGGTCTTGTGCAGCACCGTGGCGTCGAGGAGCTTGACCGCCACGGAGCCGCCCAGTTCGGCGAGCGCGGTGTGGGCGGCGGCCCGGTCGGAGCAGGCCCGGCGTGGCATCGTCGCCACTCCCAGCCGGTCGAGCAGGTCCTTCGCCTCGGCCTCGTCGTGTCCGCCGGCGATGTCGGTGGGCACGACGGTGTGGTCGGTCGCGGGCGCTGTGCGGGTTCGGGCGCGTGCGTCCGTCAGCAGGGCCGCGGTGGCGGCCGCGACTCCGCGAGGGTCGGCGG
>NZ_JAWOAI010000097.1:0-23605 GCF_033194735.1 Streptomyces sp. W16 | reverse complement strand
GGTCGGCGGAGGAGGCGCGCAGCAGGGCGCGGGCGTCCGGGGTCACGGCGGCGGCGCGGGCGCGCAGATGGTCGTCCTCGGCGTTGTGCAGGTCGTGGTCGACCAGCCGGAGCAGCAGCCAGCCGGAGGCCAGCACCAGCAGGGGCACGGTCAGTCCGACCGCGATTCCGATCCGGGTCGACAGCTTCACGACGGCACTTCCCGCAGCACGAACCCGACCCCGCGCACGGTGTGCACCAGCCGGGGCCGCCCCTCCGCCTCCAGCTTGCGCCGCAGATAGCTGACGAAGGTGTCGACGGTGTCCGTGCGGACGTCGAAGTCGTAGCCCCAGACCCGCTCCAGAAGCTGGTCGCGGGTGAGGACCAGCCCGGCGTTGCGGGCGAGCACCTCAAGGAGTTCGAACTCGCGCCGGGTCAGCTCCAGGGCCCGCCCGTCCCGCACCGCCGTACGGGCCGCCGGGTCGATCACCAGTCCGGCAACCCGCAGCACCTCGCCCGTGGGCGGGCGGCGGCGCAGCAGCGCGTGCAGCCGCAGCACCAGTTCCTGCAGGGCGAAGGGTTTCACCAGATAGTCGTCGCCGCCCGCCTGGAGCCCGGCGATGCGGTCGGCGGTCTCGTCGAGCGCCGAGAGCATCAGCACGGGCAGGTCCTGGCCGTCGTCGCGCAGCCGGGTGCACACCTCGATGCCGGTCATCCCGGGCATCGACACGTCAAGGACTAGGACGTCGGGGGACGTCTCCTGGATCGCGTCCAGGGCTTCCCGCCCACCCTCCGCCGTCCGCACCCGGAAGCCGCTCAACCGCAGCCCGCGCTCCAGCGAGCGGCGGATGGCCGGATCGTCGTCCACCACCAGCACCGCTCCGGGGCTGCCGCTGCTACTCATCCGGACAGCGTACGACCCGTATGAGCCAAGAATTCGGGGATCATGCACCCCCGACTCCCAAGTGGTCCAGACCTATTGACCTATGGTCCAGACCTTTCTATTCTCGCGGCACTGTGGGTGCGAAGGCTCAGTCGCGCCCCTTATACCCCCAAGGAGGCGCTCAATGCGCTTCAGAACCAGAGCAGTTGCCGGGTTCGCGACCCTGCTGCTCCCGCTCGCCGCTCTCGTCGGCCTGGCAGCCCCCGCCCAGGCCGCGTCGACCGCCACCGCCACCTTCACCAAGTCCAGCGACTGGGGCACCGGCTTCGGCGGTCAGTGGACCGTCAAGAACACCGGTACCAGCGCGATCAGTTCATGGACGGTCGAGTGGGACTTCCCCTCCGGCACGTCCGTCACCTCGGCCTGGGACGCGGACGTCACCAACTCCGGGAACCACTGGACCGCGAAGAACAAGTCCTACAACGGCACCATCGCCGCGGGCGCCTCCGTCTCCTTCGGCTTCAACGGCGCCGGCTCCGGCGCGCCCTCCAACTGTCTGCTGAACGGCGGCAGTTGTGACGGCGGCACCACCGTCCCCGGTGACGCGGCCCCCTCCGCGGCCGGCACCCCCACCGCCTCCTCGATCACCGACACCTCGGTGAACCTGTCCTGGAGCGCGGCCACCGACGACAAGGGCATCAAGAACTACGACGTCCTGCGCGACGGCACCAAGGTCGCCACGGTCACGACCACGTCGTACACGAACACCGGCCTGACCGCCGGCACCGACTACTCGTACACCGTGCAGGCCCGCGACACCGCCGACCAGACCGGACCGGTCAGCGGCGCGGTCGCCGTGCACACCACGGGCGGTACCACCACTCCCCCGACCGCGGGCAACAAGGTCAAGCTCGGTTACCTCACCGAGTGGGGCACCTACACCCGTAACTACCAGGTCAAGAACCTGGTGACCTCGGGCTCGGCCGCGAAGATCACGCACATCAACTACGCCTTCGGCAACGTGACCAACGGGCAGTGCGCGATCGGCGACGCCTACGCCGACTACCAGAAGACGTTCACCGCCGACCAGTCGGTCAGCGGCGTCGCCGACACCTGGGACCAGCCGCTGGCCGGCAACTTCAACCAGCTGCGCGAGCTGAAGGCCAAGTACCCGAACATCAAGATCCTCTGGTCCTTCGGCGGCTGGACCTGGTCCGGCGGCTTCGCCCAGGCCGCGGCCAACCCGACCGCGTTCGCCAACTCCTGCTACAGCCTGGTCGAGGACCCGCGCTGGGCCGACGTGTTCGACGGCATCGACATCGACTGGGAGTACCCCAATGCCTGCGGTCTGTCCTGCGACACCAGCGGTGCGGCGGCGTACAAGAACCTGATGCAGGCCCTGCGCGCCAAGTTCGGCTCCAGCAACCTGGTCACGGCCGCCACCACGGCGGACGGCACCTCCGGCGGCAAGATCGACGCCGCCGACTACGCGGGCGCGGCCCAGTACGTCGACTGGTACAACGTGATGACGTACGACTTCTTCGGCGCCTTCAACGCGACCGGCCCCACCGCCCCGCACTCCCCGCTCACCACCTACACCGGCATCCCGACGCCCGGCTTCACCACGGCCGACGCGATCGCCAAGTTCAAGTCGAAGGGCGTCGCCGCGAGCAAGCTCCTGATCGGTATCGGCTTCTACGGCAGAGGCTGGACCGGAGTCACCCAGGACGCCCCGGGCGGCACGGCCACCGGTCCCGCGCCCGGCACCTACGAACAGGGCATCGAGGACTACAAGGTCCTCAAGACGTCCTGCCCCGTCACCGGCACCATCGCGGGCACGGCGTACGCCCACTGCGGCACCAACTGGTGGTCCTACGACACCCCGAGCACGATCGCCGGAAAGATGAGCTGGGCCAAGACCCAGGGTCTGGGCGGCGCGTTCTTCTGGGACTTCAGCGGCGACACCAGCAACGGTGAGCTGGTGAGCGCCATCAACAGCGGGCTGAGCTGATCCCCACGCTGCTCAGCGCCCTACCGCGGACAGACCTCTCCGGTCTGTCCGCGGTGCGTTGCTGTGTAGGGCGTGGTCAGTTCACGCCACGTTGACCCTCTGGCCGGGCGGAGCCGCCTCCAGCCAGGCCAGGAAACCCGTCAACGCGTCCTCGCTCATGGCGAGTTCGAGGCGCGTGCCCCGGTGCAGACAGGTCAGGATGATCGCGTCGGAGAGCAGCGCCAGCTCCTCCTCGCCCTCGGGGAGGCGGCGGCCGGCGACCTCGATCGCCGAGCGTTCCAGGGTGCGGCGCGGGCGGTAGGCGTAGGAGAAGACGCGGTACCACTCGATGCGGTCGCCGTTGTAGCGGGCGACGCCGTAGCTCCAGCCCTTGCCGTTGGTGTCGGGTTTCTCCGGTACGTCCCAGCGGAGCGAACAGTCGAAGGTGCCGCCGGAGCGCTGGATGAGTCTGCGGCGCAGGCCGAAGACGAACAGGGCCACCGCCACAAGGGCGACAACAATTCCGCACACAGTCAGAGCGAGGACCATCGACACCGACCTCCTCGTCTCCTAGGCAAAACAGGTAACGGAACGGAAAAAACACCCACATTCGCCTCAGCCGCGGCTGGGGCCGGATTCCTCCGGTCCCAGCCGCGGCTGAGTCACGTCATCGCGTCAGAGCTGGGTTCAGCGCGTCTCCACCGCACGCAGTCGGACGTCCGCGCGGCGCTCGGCGGACTCGTCGCCCGCCGCCTTCGCCTGCTCCAGCTCGCGCTCCACGCGCTGGACGTCGATCTCGTCCGACAGCTCGGCGATCTCGGCGAGCAGCGACAGCTTGTTGTCCGCGAACGAGATGAAACCGCCGTGCACCGCGGCGACGACCGTCCCGCCGTCGCTCGTGCGGATGGTCACCGGGCCCGACTCCAGCACACCGAGCAGCGGCTGGTGACCGGGCATGACGCCGATGTCGCCGGACGTGGTGCGCGCGACGACCAGGGTGGCCTCGCCGGACCAGACCTGGCGGTCCGCGGCGACGAGCTCGACATGCAGCTCAGCAGCCAAGGTGGGCTCCTCGGGTCACCACCCGGCGGTCGTGCCGGGTGTTGGGTTCAATTCTAGTGGGCGTGGAAGAGGGGGTGGGACACGCCCCACCCCCTCAGGTGAAGCACGGGGTCAGGAGACGCCCAGCTCCTTCGCGTTCGCCTTCAGGTCCTCGATACCACCGCAGAGGAAGAACGCCTGCTCCGGGAAGTGGTCGTACTCGCCGTCGATGATCGAGTTGAAGGCCACGATCGACTCGTCCAGCGGGACGTCCGACCCGTCGACGCCGGTGAACTGCTTGGCAACGTGGGTGTTCTGGGACAGGAAGCGCTCCACGCGACGGGCACGGTGGACGGTGAGTTTGTCCTCCTCGCCCAGCTCGTCGATACCGAGGATCGCGATGATGTCCTGGAGGTCCTTGTACTTCTGGAGGACCGTCTTGACGCGCATCGCGGTGTTGTAGTGCTCCGCCGCGATGTAGCGCGGGTCCAGGATGCGGGACGTGGAGTCCAGCGGGTCCACGGCCGGGTAGATGCCCTTCTCGGAGATCGGACGGGAGAGAACCGTCGTCGCGTCGAGGTGGGCGAAGGTGGTGGCCGGGGCCGGGTCGGTCAGGTCGTCCGCGGGGACGTAGATCGCCTGCATCGAGGTGATCGAGTGACCGCGGGTCGAGGTGATGCGCTCCTGGAGGAGACCCATCTCGTCGGCCAGGTTCGGCTGGTAGCCCACCGCGGAGGGCATGCGGCCGAGCAGGGTCGAGACCTCGGAACCAGCCTGCGTGAAGCGGAAGATGTTGTCGATGAAGAACAGCACGTCCTGGTTCTGCACATCGCGGAAGTACTCCGCCATGGTCAGACCGGCCAGGGCCACGCGCAGACGGGTGCCCGGGGGCTCGTCCATCTGGCCGAAGACGAGCGCCGTCTTGTCGATGACGCCCGAGTCGGCCATCTCCTCGATGAGGTCGTTGCCCTCACGGGTGCGCTCGCCGACACCGGCGAACACGGAGACACCGTCGTGGTTGTTGGCGACGCGGTAGATCATCTCCTGGATGAGCACCGTCTTGCCGACGCCGGCACCGCCGAACAGGCCGATCTTGCCGCCCTTGACGTACGGGGTGAGCAGGTCGATGACCTTGACGCCGGTCTCGAACATCTCGGTCTTCGACTCAAGCTCGTCGAAGCGGGGGGCCTTGCGGTGGATGGACCAGCGCTCGCCCGTGTACTTCTCGTCGCTGTTCAGCACCTCACCGAGGGTGTTGAACACCTTGCCCTTGGTGAAGTCGCCAACCGGGACGGTGATGCCCGTACCCGTGTCGGTGACGGCGGCCTGGCGGACCAGACCGTCGGTGGGCTGCATCGAGATCGTGCGGACCAGGCCGTCACCCAGGTGCTGGGCGACCTCCAGGGTCAGCGTCTTCTTCGCACCGTCCAGGGCCGGGTCGGCCACCTCGACGTGCAGAGCGTTGTAGATCTCCGGCATCGCGTCGACGGGGAACTCCACGTCGACGACCGGGCCGATGACCCGGGCGACGCGGCCCGTGGCAACGGCCGTCTCAACTGTCGTCGTCATTACTTGTCACTCCCCGCGGTCGCGTCGGCCAGGGCTGCGGAGCCACCGACGATCTCGCTGATTTCCTGGGTGATTTCGGCCTGGCGGGCCGCGTTGGCAAGACGGGAGAGCGTGGTGATCAGGTCTCCCGCGTTGTCGGTCGCCGACTTCATCGCGCGGCGGGTGGCGGCGTGCTTGGAGGCAGCCGACTGGAGCAGCGCGTTGTAGATACGGCTCTCGACGTACCGCGGCAGCAGGGCGTCCAGGACGTCCTCCGCCGACGGCTCGAAGTCGTACAGCGGAAGGATCTCGCCCGAGGGCGCCTCCTCCGCGACCTCTTCGAGGCTGAGGGGCAGCAGCCGGCTGTCGATCGGCGTCTGCGTCATCATCGAGACGAACTCGGTGTAGACGATGTGGAGTTCGTCCACGCCGCCCTCGGCCGTCTCCTTCTCGATGGCCTCGATGAGCGGACCCGCGACCTTCTTCGCGTCCGCGTACTCGGGCTGGTCGGTGAAGCCGGTCCACTGCTCCGCGATCTTGCGCTCACGGAAGTTGTAGTGGGCGACACCGCGGCGGCCGACGATGTACGTGTCGACCTCCTTGCCCTCGGCCTCAAGACGCGCGGTCAGCTGCTCCGCGGCCTTGATGGCGTTGGAGTTGAAGGCGCCGGCCAGACCGCGGTCGCTCGTGAGGAGCAGCACAGCGGAACGGGTCGGCGTCTCGGCCTCGGTGGTCAGCGGGTGCCGGGTGTTGGAACCCGTACCGACCGCCGTGACCGCACGCGTCAGTTCCTTCGCGTACGGCGTCGAGGCCTGCACCTTGCGGTGCGCCTTGACGACGCGCGAGGCGGCGATCATCTCCATCGCCTTGGTGATCTTCTTGGTCGCGGTGACGGATCGGATGCGACGCTTGTAGACCCGGAGCTGGGCTCCCATGAGTCAGGTCCCTTCCTACGTCACTTGGCCGCGGCCGGGGCGTCCTCGCCGAGGAGCTTGCCGTCCGAGGTCTCGAACTGCTTCTTGAACTCGGCGATCGCGTCCGCGGCGGCGGTGAGGGTGTCGTCCGACATCTTGCCGCCCTCCTTGATGGAGGTCATGAGGCCCTGCTCCTTGCGGTGCAGGTACTCCAGCAGCTCCTTCTCGAAGCGGCGGATGTCGGCGACCGGTACGTCGTCCATCTTGCCGGTGGTCGCGGACCACACGGAGACGACCTGGTCCTCGGTGGGCATCGGCTGGTACTGCGGCTGCTTGAGCAGCTCGACCAGACGCTGACCGCGCTCCAGCTGGGCCTTCGACGCGGCGTCCAGGTCGGAACCGAAGGCGGCGAACGCCTCCAGCTCGCGGTACTGGGCGAGGTCGAGGCGCAGACGCCCGGAGACCTGCTTCATCGCCTTGTGCTGCGCGGAACCACCGACTCGGGAGACGGAGATACCGACGTTCAGCGCGGGGCGCTGACCGGCGTTGAAGAGGTCCGACTCCAGGAAGCACTGGCCGTCGGTGATGGAGATGACGTTGGTCGGGATGAACGCCGAGACGTCGTTGGCCTTCGTCTCGACGATCGGCAGACCGGTCATCGAACCCTTGCCCATCTCGTCGGAGAGCTTCGCGCAGCGCTCCAGCAGACGGGAGTGCAGGTAGAAGACGTCACCCGGGTAGGCCTCGCGGCCCGGCGGACGGCGCAGCAGCAGGGACACGGCGCGGTAGGCGTCGGCCTGCTTCGAGAGGTCGTCGAAGATGATGAGGACGTGCTTGCCGTCGTACATCCAGTGCTGGCCGATGGCCGAACCGGTGTACGGCGCCAGGTACTTGAAGCCGGCCGGGTCGGACGCCGGGGCGGCGACGATGGTCGTGTACTCCAGCGCGCCGGCCTCTTCGAGCGCACCACGCACGGAGGCGATGGTGGAGCCCTTCTGACCGATGGCGACGTAGATGCAGCGGACCTGCTTGTTCACGTCGCCCGAGCGCCAGTTGTCGCGCTGGTTGATGATCGTGTCGACGGCCAGGGCGGTCTTGCCCGTCTGGCGGTCGCCGATGATCAGCTGACGCTGGCCACGGCCGATCGGGGTCATCGCGTCGACGGCCTTGTAGCCGGTCTCCATCGGCTCGTGCACCGACTTGCGGACCATGACGCCCGGGGCCTGCAGCTCCAGGGCGCGGCGGCCGGTGGTCTCGATCTCGCCGAGGCCGTCGATCGGGTTGCCGAGCGGGTCGACGACACGGCCGAGGTAGCCCTCGCCGACGGCGACGGACAGGACCTCGCCGGTACGGGTGACCGGCTGGCCCTCCTCGACGCCACTGAACTCGCCGAGGATGACGGTACCGATCTCACGCTCTTCGAGGTTGAGCGCGAGACCGAGGGTGCCGTCCTCGAACTTCAGCAGTTCGTTGGCCATGGCCGAGGGCAGGCCCTCGACCTTCGCGATGCCGTCGCCGGCAAGGGTGACCGTACCGACCTCCTCGCGCGAGGCCGCGTCCGGCTTGTACGACTGGACGAAGTTCTCCAGCGCGTCCCGGATCTCCTCCGGCCGGATCGTGAGCTCCGCCATCTGGGTTCCCTGCTCTCCTTGTTGGGCCCGAAGTTTCACTTGGGGGGATGGGGGGACTCCCCCCATGACGAGGTGAATCCTCTGCACGGCCCAACTCGGGCCGCCTTACTACGTCTTTGTATGGGTGCTGCTAGCCCGCCATGCGGCGAGCGGCGTCATCGAGGCGGTCCGCGATGGAGCCGTTGATGATCTCGTCGCCGACCTGCACCCGGATACCGCCGAGGACCTCGGGGTCCACGTCGATGTTCAGGTGCATGTGACGGCCGTAGAGCTTCGCGAGGGCGGCGCCCAGGCGCTGCTTCTGCGGGTCGCTCAGCGGGACCGCCGTGGTGACGACCGCGACCAGGCGACTGCGGCGCTCGGCGGCGAGCTTGGACAGGGATTCGAGTCCCGCTTCCAGGCTACGTCCCCGGGGCGCGGTCACAAGGCGCGTCACCAGTCGTTCGGTGGCCGGCTTGGCCCGGCCGCCGAGCAGGCTGCTCAGCAGCTCGCTCTTGGCCGTGGTGCCCGCCGCGCGGTTGGTCAGCGCGGCGCGCAGCCCGGTGTTCGAGGAGACGATCCGGCCGAACCGGAACAGTTCGTCCTCGACGTCGTCGAGCTGGCCCGACTGCTGGGCGGCGGTGAGGTCGGCGGTGGCCGCCAGCTCCTCCAGCGCGTCCACCAGGTCGCGGGACTGCGACCAGCGGGAGCGCACCATGCCGGACAGCAGGTCGAGGGCGGGGCCGCCGACCTGACCGCCGAGCAGGCGCTCGGCCAGCTGGGCCTTCGCCTCGCCGTCCTGCGCCGGGTCGGTGAGGACCCGACGCAACGACACCTCACGGCCGAGCAGCGCGGTGACGGCGGCCAGCTCGTCGGCGAGCTGCGCCGCGTTCACGGACGTGGAGTCCGTCAGCGCGTCGAGACGCTCACGTGCGGCTGCCAGGGCCTCGCGGCTCGCTCCGTTCATCGCGCGGCCTCGGCCTTCTCCTCAAGCTCATCAAGGAAACGGTCGATCACACGGCTCTGCCGGGCGTGGTCCTCAAGGGACTCGCCGACGAGCTTGCCGGCCAGGTCGGTGGCGAGCTTGCCCACGTCCTGGCGCAGTGCCTGCGAAGCGGCCTTGCGGTCGGCGTCGATCTGCGTGTGACCGGCGGCGACGATCTCCTCGCGCTGCCGCTGGCCTTCCGCGCGCATCTCGGCGATGAGCGTGGCGCCCTGCTCCTGCGCCTCCTGGCGCAGCCGCGCGGCCTCGTGCCGGGCCTCGGCGAGCTGAGCCTTGTACTGCTCAAGCACGCTCTGTGCCTCGGTCTGGGCGGCCTCGGCCTTCTCGATACCGCCCTCGATGGCCTCGCGGCGCTCGTCCAGAACCTTGTTGATGTTCGGGAGGAGCTTCTTGGCGAGGAAGCCGAAGACGATGACGAAGGCGATCAGGCCGATGACGAGCTCGGGGATCGGCGGAATGAGAGGGTTTTCCTTCTCGGCCGCCAGAATGAGCAACTGGCTCATGTCAGTGCCTTTCGTCTAGTGGGCTGTCGCTGATCGCGGTCGATCAGGTGCCGTAGACGAACGGCATGACCAGGCCGATGAGGGCGAGCGCCTCACAGAAGGCGAAGCCGAGGATCTGGTTGGCGCGGATCAGGCCGGCAGCTTCGGGCTGACGGGCAAGAGCCTGGGTGCCGTTACCGAAGATGATGCCGACGCCGACGCCGGGGCCGATGGCGGCGAGGCCGTAGCCGATGGAACCGAGGGAGCCGTGGATGCCGTCGGCAGCAAGGGTCTGGAGAGCGGACATGCCGATTCTTCCTTATCTATACGGACCGGCGGGGGTTGGCCACCGGACTCTCAGGGGGTCTGGGAGGGGTGCTGCTCAGTGGTTCTCGGCGAGCGCGCCCTGGATGAAGGTGCAGGTCAAGAGCACGAAGACATATGCCTGCAGGGCCTGGATGAAGAGCTCGAAGGCCGTCATCACGAGGACCATGACGAACGAGACACCCGCGTAGGCGATGCCGATGCCGTTCAGCAGATACCAGCTGGCGATCGTGAAGAGCAGCAGCAGGGTGTGGCCCGCGAACATGTTCGCGAACAGTCGCACCGCGTGCGTGAACGGCCGGACGATCAGGTTCGAGAGCAGCTCGATGCCCATCGCCAGCGGGAGAACCGGGCCGAGCGACTTGTCGTAACCGCTGAAGTTCTTGAAGGCACCGACGAATCCGTGCCGCTTGAATGTCAGCGAGACCCAGGTGATGTAGACGATGATCGCGAGGACGATCGGGTACGCGATGATCGACGTCACCGGGAACTGGGCGACCGGGACGATCGACCAGAGGTTCATCATCCAGATGAAGAAGAACAGCGAGACGACCAGCGGTACGTACTTCTCGCCCTCCTTCTTTCCGATGGTCTCGTAGACGACACCGCGGCGGATGAAGTCGTAACCGGTCTCGGCGACCATCTGCAGCTTGCCGGGGACGACCTTCGGCTTGCGGAAGGCGGCCCAGAAGAAGCCGACGACAATGACCGAGCCGATCAGCGCCAGCAGCATCGGCTTGTTGAAGTACACGTTGCTGTCGCCGTCCCCCAGAAGGGGCTTGAACAGGAACGAGTGCAGGCCGGGAGCCGGGAAGCCACAGCCGTCGAAGATGTGGCAGTCGGTCTCGAAGGCGAGCACCTGCGTCGGGTCAGCACTCACCGCGGGCTCCTTCAGCGTGGCGCATAGGTACGGCAACCTCGTTGTGTCGGCGCGGCGCGCAGCCGCGGTTCGGCACTGGACTGGTGTTACGGATGTGGGGGCGGCAGTGGGGCATCGAGCCTCGCGATTGAGCAGGCGTCAGCTCAGATGCCCGCGCCCGCGATGCCGCAGTTGGCACCGGACGATAGCAGGGTCGCTTACGTGCTCTTATCCCGGCCCTACCTCTCACGACGAGTGCTCCGACTTCTCGGGCTCGACGTAGAGGATTTTGGCCTTCATGTGGGCACGGGTCTGCGCGGCGGTCCAGATGATGGTTCCGACGAGCAGGGTGAACGCGAAGGCCTTGGGATTGAACAGCGTGGTGTGCTTGAACGCGGCGAGGAAGATGAACAACAGAAGAATCTGCGCCGCGAAGAGCATGAGGCCCATCGCCTGGAACAGGTGCGGAAGCGATTTGGCAGTGCGCTGCAGAACGTAGAGCCCGATTCCCATGAAGAGGATCACGATCAGCGTCGCAACGGCTGCCCCAATAGCTCCTTTGCCGCCGGCGACCACACCACTGACGACGGCGGCAATCGCGCCGACGGCAGCTGTGGGCACAGCGGCCTGAAGGAGAATCCGGGCGTCATTGGACGGCATGGCGGCAACTCCGCTTGCTAAGGGGGGCGTGTCGTCATGGACGAGCGTAGTCCCGGGATGAGAGAGAACCTCACGCCAATGGACCGTCGCACTGCGGTCCTTCGGCTCTGTCCCGGGTTCTCGTGAACCGTATCACAAACTATTTGATGCGGTCTTTACCTAGAAGGTGTGCTTGCTGTCACACATGAGAGTGACAGTGCGCGTCTGTGCAAAATAGCGGCCAACTTGTCTGGTATGGGGAGGCTTTGTCCTCCCACGAGATGGCAACGCTTTAGTCAGATTCTTACCTTGGCGTCAGCGCGAGGACTCCGCTTTACGTCCGTCCAGGAGCCTCGAACGGGGGCCGACAGCGGTCGCCCCGTTGACTCCTGACACTCCGGCGACAACCGGCGGACGCGGGTGGCGGTCCTCCTCCGCCAGCACGACGACGGGCTCAACTGCCGCCCTGCGACGGCGGTAACGCGGCGGCACCAGGTGCTCGGCCCAACGCGGCGCACGCGGGGTGAAGCGCGGCAGCAGAAGCAGCACCAGACCGATCGCGCTCAGGAAGACGATGCCGAGGACGATCCACATCGAGGCCGAGTTGACCGAGTAGCCGAGCGCGCCGAACGCGATCAGCGCCGACCAGAAGTACATGATCAGCACCGCCCGGCTGTGCGAGTGGCCGATCTCCAGGAGCCGGTGGTGCAGATGGCCGCGGTCCGCGGCGAACGGCGACTGGCCCCGCCAGGTGCGGCGGACGATCGCCAGCACGAGGTCGGCGGCCGGCACCGCGATGATCGTCAGCGGCAGCAGCAGCGGGATGTAGACGGGCACCGTCTGGTGCACCGCCGCCTTCTCGGAGCCGACGAACAGCTGGAGCGCGTCCGGGTCGACCTGTCCCGTGATGGAGATAGCGCCCGCGGCCAGCACAAGCCCGATCAGCATCGAGCCGGAGTCGCCCATGAAGATCCGGGCGGGGTGCATGTTGTGCGGCAGGAAGCCGATGCACATGCCCATCAGGATCGCCGAGAAGAGCGTGGCCGGGGCGGCGGCCTCGATGCCGTACGAGTACCAGATCCGGTAGGCGTACAGGAAGAACGCGGCGGCGGCGATGCACACCATGCCGGAGGCCAGACCGTCGAGACCGTCGACGAAGTTGACCGCGTTGATGGTGATGACGACCAGGGCGACGGTGAGCAGGGTGCCCTGCCACTGGGTCAGCGCGACGTTGCCGACACCCGGGATGGGTAGCCACAGGATCGTCAGACCCTGCATGACCATCACGCCGGCGGCGATCATCTGGCCGCCCAGCTTGATCAGGGCGTCGATCTCGAACTTGTCGTCCAGGACACCGATCAGCCAGATCAGGGCAGCTCCGGAGAGCAGGGCGCGCGGCTCGTTCGAGTTCTGGAAGACCTCGCTGAGGTTGGTCAGATGGTCCGCGACCAGCAGACCGGCGCACAGGCCGAAGAACATGGCGATACCGCCGAGCCGCGGAGTGGGTTCCCGGTGCACGTCACGGGCCCTGATCTCCGGCACCGCCCCGGCCACGATCGCGAACTTCCGCACCGGCCCGGTCAGCAGATACGTCACCGCGGCCGTCACGCAGAGCGTCAGCAGGTATTCACGCACAGGCTTCCCCACAGGTCTCGCTGGCCATCACAGCCCCACACCCTAGCGAGGGACGCATATGGTTGGGGACTTCCGGGTAGCACAGATGGTTGCACGTGTGGCTGTGAGCCGTTCGCAGCAGGGCACGTCCAGCGTGCCGCCTACCCCGTTTGACTGGATCTACGCGGCGGACCGAACGTGCCCGGGACCACGGTTTCTCAGCTGAGCAGCGGCGAACCGGTCAGCTGCCAGGGGTCCTGCCAGCTCTTGCCGTCGCCGTCGATGTCCCAGTGGATCTGGCCGTCCGCCGACCAGCACAGGTCGCCGTCCCAGGTGGTGCTGGGGGTCGTGCAGGTCCCGGTGCCCGCCCACTTGTCATTGACCGACGCCGTGAAGTCGCAGGTGCGGGACTGGTTGATGTAGTCGACACCGCCCGTGGAGAAGCGGTACTCCAGGCGGGCGTTGACGGTGAACCCGTCGAACTTCCTGCCGACCGCGGCAGGAAGTGTGGCCGCCGAGGTGCTGAACTGCACGAAGGCAAAAACCTTGTTGTCGGTGGTGCGGACGACGCAGAGGGTGACGTCGATGTCGAGGTCGGACTTGTTGGGCAGCGCAACCCGCTTCGACTGGGAGCTGTTGCACTTGTCCGTCTCCGCCTGGGCGGACGGCACGGAGAGACCGAGAAGGACGAGGGCCGCGGCTACCGTGGCAGCAAGATGTCTTTTCTTCACCGGGCGACCATAGTGTTGACAACACACGGTCAACAATGGATTTTCATCGGCCCTCACCCGGGATACGGCGCGAAGGCGTCGACCAGCTCCCGCACTTCGTCGCGCGCCCGCTTGGCATCGACCCGGCCGCGCAGTATGCCTGCGAGGAGCGCCGCGATGCCCGCCATCTCGCCCTCCCCCATGCCCTGCGTGGTCACCGCGGCCGTACCGAGCCGCAGGCCACGGGCCTCACCATGCGGCAGCGCGCAGCAGTCCAGGACCACTCCGGCGGCGGCGAGCCGACCCCGCGCGGTGCGGCCGTCGACGCCGAGGGGCATCGGGTCGACGGTGATCAGATGGGTGTCGGTGCCACCCGTGGTGACGATCAGCCCCTCCGCGGCCAGCCCGGCCGCGAGCACCCGGGCGTTGGCGACCACCTGATGGGCGTACGCCGTGAAGGCCGGTGTCGCCGCCTCGCCGAACGCGACGGCCTTCGCGGCGATGGTGTGCATCTGCGCGCCGCCCTGGGTGAACGGGAACACCGCCCGGTCCACCCGTTCGGCCAGCTCGCTCCCGCACAGCAGCATCCCGCCGCGCGGCCCGCGCAGCACCTTGTGCGTGGTGGCGCAGACGACATCGGCGTACGGCACCGGGTTCGGCGCCGCTCCCCCGGCGACGAGGCCGATGGGGTGGGCGGCGTCGGCGATGAGATAGGCGCCCACCTCGTCGGCGACCTCGCGGAAGAGGGCGTGGTCGATGTGGCGGGGGTAGGCGATGGAGCCGCACACGATCGCCTTGGGGCGGTGCGCGCGGGCCAGGGTGCGCACCTGGTCGTAGTCGATGAGCCCGGTCTCGGCGTCCACGCCGTAGCCGACGAAGTCGAACCAGCGGCCGGAGAAGTTCGCGGGCGAGCCGTGGGTGAGATGACCGCCGTAGGGAAGGCCCAGCGCGAGGACGGTGTCGCCGGGGCGCAGCAGGGCCGCGTAGGCGGCGAGGACGGCCGAAGAGCCGGAGTGGGACTGCACGTTGGCGTGCTCGGCGCCGAACAGTGCCTTCGCCCGGTCCACGGCGACGCGCTCGGCGACGTCGACGATCTCGCAGCCGCCGTGGTGGCGGGCGCCGGGGTAGCCCTCGGCGTACTTGTTGGCGAGCGGGGAGCCGAGCGCGGCCAGCACGGCGGGCGAGGTGAAGTTCTCGGCGGCGACCAGCTGGAGCGTCGTCGACTGCCGGGTCAGCTCCCCGAGCAGGATCTCGGCCAGCTCGGGGTCCTGACGGCGCAGGACATCGGTCTCAAGGACAGGGGTGACCGACATGGTGGACTCCGGGGCGTCGACGGTGACGTACGTCCAATGTAGGCCCGGGACGGGTGGGGCGCGCGGCTGTTGCTACGTCCGCGCGGGCACACCCGTGAGCGCCGTCACCACCGGGTCGATCGCCTGGTTTAGCCCCATCCCCGACGCGCCTCTCGCACTGCTCGGCCCCAGCGGGCCTCCCAGGCTTCGAGCCGCTGCGGCGGACTCCGTCCGCCGGCTGTGCTTCCGCCGGATCAAGTCCGCGCAGGTACACCCGTGAGCGCCGTCACCACCGGGTCGATCGCCTGGTTTATCTCGTCGCCGATGGAGCGGAAGAACGGGAGCGGGGCGCCGTAGGGGTCGAAGACCTCGTCCGCTTCCGCCGTGGGGGCCAGGAGCCAGCCGCGCAGGGCCGCCGCCGCGCGGACCAGGGCGCGGGCGCGGGCCACCATGCCGTCCTCCAGGGGCGGCAGGGTCGCCGGGTCGATCGCCTTCACCAGGCGGGTGAACTCCTTCAGGGTGAAGGTGCGCAGGCCCGCCGAGTGGCCCATGGAGATGACCTGCTGGCGGTGGTCCCGTGTGGCGGTCAGCACCAGGTCGGCGCGGATCACGTGGTCGTCGAGCAGCTCACGCCCGGTGAACCCGGAGGGGTCCGCGCCGAAGTCGGTGAGGACCGTCGCCGCGTTGGTCTCCATGGGCGCGCCCTCGTGGCCCCAGGTGCCGGCGCTCTCCACGATGAGCCCGCCCCACAGCGGGTCGCCGAGCCGGTCCGCCAGGGCATGACGGGTCAGCCGCTCGGTGATCGGCGAGCGGCACACGTTGCCGGTGCTGACGTGGAGGATGCGGAAGCTGTCCATGGGAAGCCCGAAGGTCCCCGTCACTTCCCCGTTGCCTATGCCACGCCCCGCGTCAGGGGCTGTCAATTCGCCACCTCAAGGTCGGGGACGACCTTCCGCAGCTCCTCGGCCGAGATCGCGCCGGCCCGCAGCAGCAGCGGGACCTCGCGCGTGACGTCGACGATCGACGACGGCACGTTGCCGGGCGTCGGGCCGCCGTCGAGGTACACGGAGACCGAGTCGCCGAGCATCTCCTGCGCCGCGTCACAGTCCTCCGGCGCGGGATGCCCGGTGAGGTTGGCGGAGGAGACGGCCATCGGGCCGACCTCCGTCAGGAGCTCGATGGCGACGGGGTGCAGCGGCATGCGGACGGCGACCGTGCCCCGGGTGTCCCCCAGGTCCCACTGCAGGGACGGCTGGTGCTTGGCGACCAGCGTGAGGGCGCCCGGCCAGAACGCGTCGACGAGTTCCCAGGCCAGCTCGGAGAAGTCCGTGACGAGGCCGTGCAGCGTGTTCGGGGAGCCGATGAGGACGGGGGTGGGCATGTTGCGGCCCCGGCCCTTGGCGTCCAGGAGATCGGCGACGGCCTCCGAAGAAAACGCGTCGGCCCCGATGCCGTAGACCGTGTCGGTCGGCAGGACCACGAGTTCGCCCCGGCGGACGGCGGACGCGGCCTCGCGCAGACCCGTCGTGCGGTCGGTCGCGTCATTGGTGTCGTATCGCCGTGCCATGTCTAGCGGGCCTCCTCGTACACGTACTGCTGCGGGTCGAAAGTCGGGGCGCCGGTCACGGCGTCGCCCTGCGGGCGGTCGCGAAGCGCGGGCGGTTGTTGAGATCGGGGTGGTCGGCCGCGTCGGCCCAGCCACGCTCCTCGGTGAAGATCCACGGCACCTGGCCGCCCTGGGTGTCGGCGTGCTCGATGACGACGACACCGCCGGGACGGAGGAGACGGTGTGCGGTGCGCTCGATGCCGCGGATCAGGTCGAGGCCGTCCTCCCCTGAGAACAGGGCGAGTTCGGGGTCGTAGTCCCGGGCTTCGGGAGCGACGTACTCCCATTCGGTGAGCGGGATGTACGGCGGGTTGGAGATGACCAGGTCGACATGGCCGTCGAGGTCGGGGAAGGCGTCCAGGGCATTCCCCTGCCGCAAGTCGACCCGCGACCCCTCCATGTTCTTGCGGGTCCACTGGAGGGCGTCCTCGGACAGCTCCACGGCGTGCACCCGGGAGCGCGGGACCTCCTGCGCGAGGGCGAGCGCGATGGCGCCGGAGCCGGTGCAGAGGTCCACGATCAGTGGCTCTACGACGTCCATCGCGCGGACCGCGTCTATGGCCCAGCCGACGACCGACTCGGTCTCGGGGCGCGGCACGAACACCCCCGGCCCGACCTGGAGTTCCAGGTACCGGAAGAAGGCGCGGCCGGTGATGTGCTGGAGCGGCTCGCGCTGCTCGCGGCGGGCGATGGTCTCCCAGTAGCGGGCGTCGAAGTCCACGTCCTTCACGGAGTGCAGCTCGCCCCGCTTCACACCGTGCACGAACGCGGCGAGCTCCTCCGCGTCGTTGCGCGGCGAGGGCACGCCGGCGTCGGCCAGCCGCTGGGTGGCCTGGGCCACCTCTGCTAGCAGCAGGTTCACGCAAGTCCTCCGTGTCGTACTCGTCCGTGCCGAACGTGCCGTGCGTGCCGTTGTGTTACGCCGCCGCGAGCTTGGCGGCCGAGTCCGCGTCGACGCAAGCCTGGATCATCGCGTCGAGGTCGCCGTCCAGGACCTGGTCCAGGTTGTACGCCTTGAATCCGACGCGGTGGTCGGAGATGCGGTTCTCCGGGAAGTTGTACGTGCGGATCTTCTCGGAGCGGTCGACCGTGCGGACCTGGCTGCGGCGGGCGTCGGCGGCATTCTTCTCCGCCTCCTCCTGTGCCGCGGCGAGCAGCCTGGAGCGCAGGATACGCATCGCCTGCTCCTTGTTCTGCAGCTGGCTCTTCTCGTTCTGGCAGGAGGCGACGACTCCGGTGGGAATGTGCGTGATGCGCACCGCGGAGTCGGTCGTGTTGACGGACTGGCCGCCGGGACCGGACGAGCGGTACACGTCGATGCGGAGGTCGTTCGGGTTGATCTCGACGTCGACCTCCTCCGCCTCGGGGGTGACGAGGACACCGGCGGCCGAGGTGTGGATACGGCCCGCGGACTCGGTCGCGGGCACCCGCTGCACGCGGTGCACCCCGCCCTCGTACTTCAGCCGCGCCCAGACACCCTGGCCGGGCTCGGTCGCGCCGTTGCCGCCCTTGGTCTTCACCGCGACCTGGACGTCCTTGTAGCCGCCCAGCTCGGACTCGGTGGCGTCGATGATCTCGGTCTTCCAGCCGACGCGCTCCGCGTACCGCAGGTACATGCGCAGCAGGTCACCGGCGAACAGGGCTGACTCGTCGCCGCCCGCGCCCGCCTTGACCTCAAGGATCACGTCCTTGTCGTCGTTGGGGTCACGCGGCACGAGCAGCAGCCGCAGCTTCTCCGTGATCTCGTCGCGCGTCTTCTCCAGCTCCTTGACCTCGGCCGCGAACTCCGGGTCGTCGGCGCCGAGTTCACGCGCGGTCTCGATGTCGTCGCCGGTCTGCTTCCAGGAGCGGTACGTGGCGACGATCGGGGTGAGCTCGGCGTAGCGCTTGTTCAGCTTGCGCGCGTTGGCCTGGTCGGCGTGGACCGACGGGTCGGCGAGCTTCGTCTCAAGGTCGGCGTGCTCGCCGATGAGGTCCTCGACAGCCTCGAACATCTTGGGCTCCTGAAATGCGTACGGAAGGGAAGGCGGGCGACCAAAAACGCCGGTCCCGGCACGCCTGTAGAGGGGCGTGGCCGTGGACCGGCGAAATGGAAGCTCGCTACTTCGTGGAGCCGGCAGCAGCCTTGCCGAAGCGGGCCTCGAAGCGGGCCACGCGGCCACCGGTGTCGAGGATCTTCTGCTTGCCCGTGTAGAACGGGTGGCACTCGGAGCAGACGTCGGCGCGGATGGTGCCGCTCGCGATCGTGCTGTGGGTGGTGAACGACGCGCCACAGGTGCAGCTGACCTGGGTCTCGACGTACTCGGGGTGGATCTCGCGCTTCAAGGGTGTCTCCTAGGTTCGGGAGGGCGCCGGGTCGCTCCGCGGGTTTGCGGGGCGTGAACCGGGGCCGACGTACCAGTCTGCCAGGACTGGGGCCATCCCCCAAAACCGGGTCCGTCTGTGATCTATTCCCTGCGGGTGCGTGGGGGCTGGTCGCGCAGTTCCCCGCGCCCCTTGAGGGGTTGCGCCCTAGGAAGTTGTTACGACGCCCTTGGCTTCGCCTGTTGCCGTGCCCTTGGTTGCCGACGCGGGAATCGGCTGGTCGTTCTTCAAGGCCGTCCAGACCAGTTGGGCCTTCGACTTCTCGATGATCACGCGGTTCGGGTTGGCCGGGTCGTACTCGACCGGCATCGTGACCATGTTCATGTTGGCGGAGCTGATGCCCTTGAGGCCGTTTGCGAAGGACGTGAGGGAGTTCACCGAGCCGAGGTCGGAGTCGGTGGTGACGGCCTTCGTGGCGGTGTTGGCGAGGTCGAACAGCTTGGTCGGGCTGGTCAGGAGGCCGACGTGCTTGACCTGGTTGACCAGGGCCTTGATGAACGCCTGCTGGAGCTGGATGCGGCCGAGGTCGGAGCCGTCGCCTACACCGTGCCGGGTGCGGACCAGGCCGAGGGCCTGCGAGCCGTTGAGCGTGTGCTCGCCGGCCTTGAGGTTCAGGTGGCTCTGCGGGTCCTTGATGTCCTTGGTGGTGGTGATCTGGACCCCGCCGAGCTCGTTGATGAGCTTCTCGAAGCCGGCGAAGTCGACTTCGAGGTAGTGGTCCATGCGCAGACCGGAGATGGACTCGACGGTCTTCACCGTGCAGGCGGCGCCGCCGGTCGAGTACGCCTCGTTGAACATCACGCCGGAGGCCGCGTCGTGTGTGACGCCCTTGGTGTCGGTGCACTCGGGGCGGTCGACGAGGGTGTCGCGCGGGATGGACACCACGCTGGCCTTCTTGTGGCCCTTGTAGACGTGGATGATCATCGCGGTGTCGGAGCGGGCGCTGCCGTCGTCGGTGCCGCCGCCCAGCTTCTTGTTGGTGCCGGAGCGGGAGTCGGAGCCCAGGACGAGGATGTTCTCGGAGCCGTTGTCGACCTTGACCGGCCGGTCGGTGCCGAGGGCCTGGTTGATGTCGACGCTCTTGATGTTGCCGTTGAGCTTGAAGTACACGTACCCGGCGCCGGTGCCGCCCAGCACCAGGACGCCTCCCGCTACCCAGGCCGTGATCATCAGGGCCCGGTGGCGCGGACTGCGGTTCTTCTGTTTGCGGCCTCCGGCGCGGTGGCGCGGGCCGCTGTTGCCGTCCTTGCCCGGTATGGCGGGCTCCGGCGTGCTCTCGGCGGACATGGGCTCCTCGGTCTCTCGTCCGGTCGGTTACCCCCTGCTTTCAGGGTCGGGCGCGGTCAGTACCGCTCCATTTTCGTCCGCCTGGTCAGACGGGGAAACTCGACAAAGGGTTGCACAACGCAGAGTGCCCATCGCGTACGGCGATGGGCACTCTGTGTAGTCATGTCAGCGGGTCAGGCCGCGCTCACCTGCTATTTCACCCGAAGATGTCGTACTGCTGGAAACCGGTACCAAGCGACTTCGGTGTGCCGAAGATCTCGCTGGTCGCCTTGCCGGTGCCCGGGTAGACGTACAGCGAGCCGCTGGCGTTGCGGATCAGGAGGTCCGCCTTGCCGTCGCCGGTGAAGTCGCCGACGGAGTCGAAGGCGTTGTAGCTGCCCCAGCTGCGCACCTTGACGCGGGCCGCGAAGGCACCCGTGCCGGACTTGCCGGCGCCCTTGTAGAGGTAGACGGCGCCGGTGCTCTTGTTGCGGGCGAGCAGGTCGGCCTTGCCGTCACCGGTGAAGTCGCCCTTGCCGACCAGCACGTTGTACTGGCTCCAGCCCCCGCCGACCCGAGACGGCGAGGAGAAGGTGCCGTTGCCCTTGCCCGGGTAGATCCACAGGACACCGGAGCTGTCGACCGAGATCAGGTCGGGCAGGTAGTCGCCGGTGACATCACCGGGGGCGACGATCCGGGTGCGGGTCTTCCAGTTGGCGAAGATCTTCGTGCTGACCCAACTGCCGTCGTCCCGCGCGCTGTTGAGCACGAAGTGGTCCCAGTAGACCGCGCCGGCGGTGGTCCGGTAGACCCAGTCCTGGAAGCCGTCCCGGTTCAGGTCGGCCGACCGGACCAGGTTGACGCCGCCCCAGTCGCCCAGGGACTGGCGGGCGGCCAGCGAGGTGCCCTTGGAGTCCAGCTCGTAGCCCACCTTGGTGGAGGACTTGCGGGCGTAGATGTCGGCCTTGTTGTCGGTGTAGCTGAGGTTGCCGTCGTCGACCTGCGCGTAGGCCGCGCCGGCGTACGCGCTGACCTTGGCGAAGACGCCGTAGGTGCCCTCGACGACGCAGTCGTTGACGGTGGTGGCGTCACCGTCGTCGGCGCTCCAGGAGACGACACCGACGATCCGGCCGGCGGCGACCAGCGGGCCGCCGGAGTCGCCGTTGCAGATGGCCGTCGTGGTGGTGTCGCTGCCGGTGGCGGCCTCGCCCGCGCAGACGTTGTGACCCTTGATGTACAGGCTGCCGTAGGCGGCGGCGCAGGTGGCGTCCGACTGGATCGGCAGCGAGGCCGTCTTCAGCGTCTCGGAGATGTCCTCCGTGCTGGAGCTGGTACGGCCCCAGCCGTAGACCTTGGCGGTCTTGGCGGCCGTGCCCGTGTACGACGTCGTGTCGGTGTTCGTCGTCATGCGGATCGGGGTCGCCTTGACGGGGGCCGCCAGGGTCAGGACCGCCACGTCGTTGTCGACGGTCGCCGCGTTGTACGACGGGTGGTTCCACTGGCGCAGGACCGCGGTGGCCTGGCCGCCGTGCAGATCGGTGTTGCCGTCGGCGTCGCTGGTCGGCAGCACGGTGGCGCTGGTGACGACGGCGCCGTACTTGGCCCAGTTGTAGCCCTTGACGCAGTGCGAGGCCGTCAGGATCTTCGACGGCGAGATGACCGAGCCACCGCAGAAGAAGCCGATGTCGTCGCTCTCGCTGGTGGTGCCCTTGTCGTCGTAGTACCAGAGCTGCGCCATGTACGGCGCGGTGCTGATGGTGGTCGTCGTACCGCCGATGATCTTCGGGCTGACGGTCGTGGCGGTGGTGCTCGCGCTACGGGTCGACTTCTTGGTCGTCTGACCGGCGATGTCGTCACCGGCCTCGGCGCCCACGATGCGCTTCTTCAGCGTGGCGAGCGACGGCTGGCTGACGACGGGCTTCGCGGTCGGTGTCGGGAGCGCGGTGGCAGCGCCGGCGGACGTCGTCAGCACTGCGGCGGTCACGGCGGCGGCGATACCGGCCGCGGCGACGGGCAGGGCGAAACGTATCCGGCGTCTGTGCCGACCAGCCCCAAGCATGGGCGTACCCATTCAAGTCCCCCCTCGGGATCAGAAGTTCGGACGACTGTCGAAAGCAGGTCCGAAGGGCGCGATCGTACAGGGGGCCACTGACAACGCGGAGGGCCGCCCCCTCAACAAGGGGGCGGCCCTCCGATGACGCTGACTTGCCTCAGTCGCCGTTGCCGGGAGTGGTCTTCTGGATCTGGAGCAGGAACTCCGCGTTCGACTTCGTCTGCTTCATTTTGTCGAGGAGCAGCTCGATCGCCTGCTGCTGGTCGAGCGCGTGCAGCACCCGGCGGAGCTTCCAGGTGACGGCCAGCTCGTCGCTGCCGAGCAGGATCTCTTCCTTACGGGTACCGGACGCGTCGACGTCCACCGCGGGGAAGATGCGCTTGTCGGCGAGCTTCCGGTCGAGCTTGAGCTCGGCGTTGCCGGTGCCCTTGAACTCCTCGAAGATGACCTCGTCCATGCGCGAGCCGGTGTCGACGAGCGCGGTGGCGAGGATGGTCAGCGAGCCGCCGTCCTCGATGTTGCGCGCGGCGCCGAAGAAGCGCTTGGGCGGGTACAGCGCCGTCGAGTCGACACCACCGGAGAGGATGCGGCCGGAGGCGGGGGCGGCGAGGTTGTAGGCACGGCCCAGACGCGTGATCGAGTCGAGCAGGACGACGACGTCGTGGCCCAGCTCCACCAGCCGCTTGGCGCGCTCGATGGCGAGCTCGGCGACCGTGGTGTGGTCCTCGGCCGGGCGGTCGAAGGTCGAGGAGATGACCTCGCCCTTCACCGACCGCTGCATGTCGGTGACCTCTTCCGGACGCTCGTCGACCAGGACGACCATCAGGTGGCACTCGGGGTTGTTGTGCGTGATCGCGTTGGCGATCGCCTGCATGATCATGGTCTTGCCGGTCTTCGGCGGGGCCACGATCAGACCGCGCTGGCCCTTACCGATCGGCGCGACGAGGTCGATGATGCGGGTCGTCAGCACACCCGGGTCGGTCTCCAGACGGAGCCGGTCCTGCGGGTACAGCGGCGTCAGCTTGTTGAACTCCGGCCGCCCGCGCCCGGAGTCGGGGGCCATGCCGTTGGTCGAGTCCAGGCGCACGAGCGCGTTGAACTTCTCGCGGCGCTCGCCCTCCTTCGGCTGACGGACCGCGCCGGTGACGTGGTCGCCCTTGCGCAGGCCGTTCTTGCGGACCTGGGCGAGGGAGACGTACACGTCGTTGGGACCCGGCAGGTAGCCCGACGTACGGATGAAGGCGTAGTTGTCGAGGATGTCGAGGATGCCCGCGACGGGGATCAGGACATCGTCGTCCGCGACCTGCGGCTCGCCCGCGGCGCCACCACCGAACTCGTCACGGCCACGACGGCCGCGACGGTCGCGGTAACGGCCGCGGCGACCGCGGCGTCCGTCGCCGAACTCGTCGTCGTCCTGCGGGCCGTTGTC
>NZ_JAWOAI010000096.1:0-23717 GCF_033194735.1 Streptomyces sp. W16 | reverse complement strand
CTGACGCGGCTGGTCGCGGTGGACGCGGCGCCGGTCGGCATCGAGGTGTTCTCGGTGCAGCCGCTGCGCGTCGAGTACGCCCCGGAGGTGGCCGCGGCGATGACCCGCCGCCGTATCGCCACGCTGGACGCGCAGCAGCGGGCGACGATGCTCACGTCGGTGGTCGACTCCGTGGAGGACACCGTCACCCGGCTGACCATGCGCGGCCTGGTGGAACTGGACGACTACGAACGCAAGGCGCTGGTCAAGGACTTGACGGTGGCGTTCTGTTCGGGGCGGGGGGAATCGGCGCCTTGATAAGCGGCGCGATTGGTATGGACACAGTCAAGTAGGGGCAATAATCTGGGACTTGGTCTAGACCTGCACGGCTCACGGAACTCCCCACACGTTCTCCAGGAGCGGCAGCATGCGCAAAAAGACCAAGTGGTACGCGGGCGTGCTCGGACTCACCACGGTCGGGGCCATCGTGCTCTCGTCCGGGGCCGCGAGCAGCCACGGCTACACCGACCTCCCCATCAGCAGGCAGAAGCTCTGCGCCAACGGCACGGTGACAAACTGCGGTGACATCCAGTACGAGCCGCAGAGCGTCGAGGGCCCCAAGGGCTTCCCGGCGGCCGGCCCCGCCGACGGCCAGATCTGCAACGGCGGGATCAGCCGCTTCAGCCAACTCAGCGCACCGAAGGCCCCGTCCGGCGCCGCCTGGCCGACGACGAAGGTGACGGGTGGTCAGTCGTACACGTTCCGCTGGCAGTTCACGGCGATACACGCGACGACGGACTTCAAGTACTACGTCACCAAGGCGGGTTGGAACCAGAACCACAACCTGGCCCGCTCGGACCTCAACACCACCCCGTTCCTCACCGTCCCCTACAACGGTCAGCGCCCCTCGTCGTCCACCATCTCCCACACCGGCACCCTCCCGTCCGGCCTCTCCGGTCACCACGTGATCGTCGCGGTGTGGACGATCGCCGACACGACCAACGCGTTCTACTCCTGCGATGACGTCACGTTCTGAGCGTGAGGTTCTGAGCTTCGCTTGAGACAGTCCGGCATCCCCCGGGGGTAGGTTCCCCACACCAGCAGTACCTGCCTGACCTCGGGGGACACCATGGAAGCCCTGTTCTACATCGCGCCACTGCTCATCATCGCCCTCGTGGTGTTCGGCGCGATCGTCGTGATCCGCCGCTCACGGCAGGTCGGCAGCGCCTGGAGCAGCGGGCTCACGGCCGAGGCCCGCTGTCTGCGGACGTACACGACGACCAGCGGCGGCGGGGACACCATGGTGTCGACGACACTGCACCACGTCTACGAATTCACGACGCGCGAGGGCCGTACGGTCCGGTTCGAGGAGCGGAACGGGCCGGGTACGACCCTGGAGGGCGACATCGTCACCGTGCACTACGCGGCCGAACACCCCGAGCGGGCCACCGCCCACGCCCCGGCCCGCGGGAAGCTCGCGGCCGAGACGGGCTGCGTGCTGGTGTTCTTCGGCGTGATCGTCGCCTTCTGCGTCGTCTTCATGGTCGTGGCCCACGAGATGTTCGACTTCATGGGCTTCTAGCCTCCACATCTGACGGTACGTCAACTACCGTGCGCCCCCATGGAGTCCAGGAGGCGCACCGTCGCGGAACTCGTACAGGCACGGTGGGACGACCACCGCCCCGGGCTGTGGTGCGAGGAACTGGTGCTCACCCACCACGAGGTGGCGGCCGGCGCCGCGGCCAGAGCGGCACTCCTCACCGACCTCCTGCCACCCGGCGCCGCACCCCACGTCGGCGTGCTGCTCGACAACACCCCTGAATATCCCCTGTGGTTGAGCGCGGCGGCCCTCGCGGGAGCGGCCGTCGCCGGCATCAACCCCACCCGCCGAGGCCCCGAGCTGGCCCGCGACATCCTGCACACCGAATGCCGGGTCCTCGTCACCGAACGCACCCACCTACCGCTCCTCGACGGCCTCGAACTCCCCGGCGTACACCTCCTGGTGACGGACACTCAGGCCTACGACGACCTCCTCGCGCCGTACACGGACACGAAACCGGACACCTTCTCCCGCGCCACCCCCGACGACCGCATCCTGCTCTACTTCACCTCCGGTTCCACCGGCGCCCCGAAGGCCGCGATCTGCACCCAGGGCCGCCTGGCCGCCGCCGGAAGCTCCCTGGTCGACAGTTTCGGGGTCCTCCCGGACGACGTGCACTACATCTGCATGCCGATGTTCCACGGCAACGCGGTGATCGCCGACTGGGCACCGGCGCTGGCGGCCGGGGCCGGGGTGGCGCTGCGTCGACGGTTCTCGGCGTCACGGTTCCTGGACGACGTACGGGCTTACGGGGCCACGTACTTCACCTATGTCGGCCGTGCCGTGCAGTACATCCTGGCCGCAGAGGAACGCCCCGACGACCGGGACAACCCGCTGCGGATGGGCTTCGGAACGGAGGCGGGGGCGGTGGACGCGGCGGCGTTCGAGCGGCGATTCGGGGTGCGGCTGGTGGAGGGGTACGGGTCCTCGGAGGGCGGGGCGGCGGTGCAGTGGTCGCCGGGGACACCGTCCGGGGCGGTCGGACGGGCGGCGCCCGGGCTCGCCGTACTCGATCCGGAGACACGGACGGAGTGCCCGCCCGCGGCCTTCGATTCGGTCGGTCGACTGCTCAACGGGGATGTGGCGATAGGGGAGTTGGTGAACCGCGCGCCCAACCCCTTCGAGGGCTACTGGCGCAACCCGGAGGCGGACGCGGAACGGCGCCGCGAGGGCTGGTACTGGACCGGCGACCTCTTCTACCGGGACACCGACGGCTACCTCTACTTCGCCGGCCGCACCGACGACCGCCTCCGCGTCGACAGCGAGAACCTGGCCGCCGCGATGATCGAGAACATCCTCGCCCGCTACGAGGGCGCCGACGCCGTGGCGGTGTACGCGGTACCGGACCCGGTGACCGGCGACCAGGTCATGGCGACCGTCGCCGGGCACTTCGACCCACTCGCCTTCGCCGAATTCCTGCTGGCCCAGCCGGACTTGGGGACGAAGATGGCACCCCGGTTCGTACGGGTGGTGCGGCGGATGCCGGTCACGGCCACCAACAAGATCCACCGGGCGGGGCTGCGGCGGGAGGGGGTCGTATGCCCTGATCCGGTGTGGTGGCGGCCACCGGGGGAGGCGGCTTATCGACGGCTGACTCCGGAGGAGGCCGAAGGGCGCGTCGTCGGAACGAGAGGCATGTGAGGTCACCAGGCGGTTTGGAGGAGTCGCTTCCGCAGCAGGGCGGTGCCGGATTCGGCGAGCCAGTCCGCGAGCGTACGCAGTCCGGGGTGGATGATGCGCAGCGCCTCGATGTCGGCGTGCCAGCGCGATCCGGCTGCCCAGCGCTCCCGGACCTGGGCCACCTCGGGGTGGAGTGCGGCGGCTTCGGCGTGGGTGAGTTGCTCGTAGCGCACCGAGGCACCGGTGGCCTCGCTGATGGCGGCGACCGCCTCGGCCGGAGTGGGGGCGTCCCCGGCCAGCTCCAGGGTTCGCCCCGCGAAGCGGTCCGGCTGGTCGAAGGCCTGCGCGGCGAATTCGGCGATGTCCTCCACCGCGATGATCTGGGCGGGTTCGTCCGGCGGGAAGACATGCCGGTGCACGCCGTGGACGATGCCGTCGAATCCCATGGGTGTCGATCCGAGATAGTTCGACATGAACCGCACCGGGCGCAGCACGGTCACCGACCGGATCCGCTCCCGCAGATGGTCCTCGACGCGTTTCTTCCCCTCGGAGCCACCCGGGCGTCCCGGTGTGGACGCGACGCCCGTGAAGACGACGTGCTCGATCCCCGCGGCGACCGCGGCATCGGTCAGTGCCCGGCCCCGGGCGAACTCCCGTTCCACGTCGGCACCGGCCGGTCCGAACACCGCGGGCGGTACGGCGAACAGTGCCGCCGCCCCCTCCAGTGCCGTGGGCAGACTCGACGGGTCGTCGAAGTCGCCGCGGACGAGTTCGGCCCCGGCGGTTTCGAGTGCCTTGGCGGCGGGAGCCGCCGTGTCCCGCACGAGTGCGCGCACCGGTCTGCCGGATGCCAGGAGCCGGCGTGCGGTGGCGCCGCCCTGTCGGCCGGTCGCACCGGTCACGACGACCAAGCGGTCAGTGGTCATGTCGTCCTCCGCCCCGGGATGGTCGGTGGGCATGGTGGCTCGGGCCCGGGGTCGATGTGGAATGCTGCACCCGGTTGAGTCCGGCGGACAAGGGATTACGTGACATGACGGCAACTCCCAAGGAAGTCGGCCGGGTTGATGCCCGCCGCAACCGGGTGAAGGTGCTCGCCGCCGCCTCTCGGGCGTTCGACGAGCAGGGTCTCGACATCTCGCTCGGCGCGATCGCACGGCAGGCGGGGGTCGGCGCGGGCACCGTGTACCGGCACTTTCCCAGCAAGGAGTTCCTGCTGGAGGCCGTGCTCGTCCAGCAGATCGACGACCATGTGGACGCCGCTCGACGGTGGGCGGCCCGTACCGACCCTGTCGCGGCGTTCTTCGGATTCCTGCTGAAGGTCGTCGAGACCTCCCACGGGCGCAAGCACGCGTGCGACGCCCTGACCGCGGAGACGAGCTGGCCGCGCCCCGGCCTGGTCGCGTCGGCGCGACGCTTCCGCCAGGCACTCGACGAGCTGCTGCACGCGGCCCAGAAGGCGGGCGGGGTCCGTGCCGACGTCAGCGCGGACGATGTCGCCGCGCTCACCGTCGGCTGCGCCGCGATGTGGGCGGCGCACCGCGACCGGAACGGCGGCACCCGCATGGTGCGGCTGGCGCTGGAGAGCCTGCGGAGTCCCGCGTCTGTCACGGAAGAGCGGGTGTTTCGTGACGTGCCCGGCACGCTACACGCGGCGCCCCGGTGCGAGGAGTGCGGGGCCCGGCTCAAGGCCCGGTCCACCGGCCGCCCGGCCCGCTACTGCGGAGCGACCTGCCGACAGCGAGCACGTCGCCGCCGCCTCGGACCGGCGACGATTTCCTAGTGGAGGACAAGTCGCAGCAATGCTTCTGCCGACTTTTGGGCGCAGGCACACGAAACTCCTGGCGGACACGGGTGATCTTGGTTGAAAACCCGTCCACCAGGAGCTTCGTCGTTGTGCAGGTCTGTCCAACTCGTGTCAAGGCCGCCGGTTCGGAAAAGACTTCAGCGCCCCCAGCGGGGACTTACCACCGGCCACCGGTGACGTGTGCGGGCCTCCAATAGACGGCGGCCCAGATTCCATGGTTTGCCGCGGCTCCCCAGCCCCGGCTCCAAGACGTCAGCAGGTTTCCCGCGTTCTTGCAGAGCCAGGCCGGAACCCTGGTGGAACAGGCCCGGACGGCGCCTGCGATCGTTCCCCGGGCGATGTCTCCATAGGACGCGATAATCCAGAAGTGGTCTCCGGTTACACCCGTCGACAGTGCTTGGACGACGTGCCCCTTGTTGGTGGACGTCGCGGAGACGGCGGTCCTGGCGTTCTGTTCCGGTGCATCGGTGCGGACCGTGGCCACGCCGGCGAAGGCTTCCTGAATTTCGGTAATGAGTCGCGTCCGGCTCTCCGGAGTTGCCGTCAGCTGTTCCCACTCCGACGCCTCGCCAGAGGTCAGTCCTTGCGGGTTCACCGCGATTTGCCGGGCCGTGACGGGACTGGTCGCTTTCACGGAGTCTTCTTGGGAACTGCCGGCCAGCAGACCGCCGGCCAGCGCGGTCACGACTGCGGCACCCAGCGCCGCAGCGATCCATCGGGGCCGCGAGAATTGGGGTACCACGGACCGCTCTGTTTCACAGGTCTTCACTCGGTGCGCTCCCCTTCGTGATGCTTACTGGTACCGCATGATGGTTTCAGGGGGTTCAGCGCAAAGCGTGGTATCTATTTATTTTATGATCAATTGATCAATCGTGATCATCTTTGTCTTCCGGTGAAAAAGACCAAGGGCACCCTTCCGAAAAGGATGCCCTTGGTTCGCAAACTGTGCGCCGCCAGGGACTCGAACCCCGGACCCTCTGATTACTGAGCTTGAACTCGGGTTGTCGTAGCTGCTGACAGAGCTTGATCCTGGCGGTACGCCGTCTCCTATGAGGAGTTACGGGTCGGTGTCCGGTCGGTGCAGCGGTGGCGGCGGACCTGGGACAAGGGGCCGGTTGCACACGGCTGGCCGGATCAGCGGTGGACGCTGTCGAGGATCAAGACGGGGATTGGCCGTCGGTTCCACAAGAGCTACACCCCGCAAGGGGTGCGCATTCCGCCAGGGTGCCGTCGAGGAGGACGTAGTTAGGGTCGGCCTGGCGCAGGGCGCGCAGCGGGTCGGTAGTGCGGTCGGCGAGCAGGTCGATGTTGGCTGCCGTGTAGGCGTGGGCGGTGCCGACGGAGATGCCGAGGCCGGCCGCGAGTCGGGCGAGGGTGTCGTGCCGGCGCAGGTACACCGGGCAGACCAGCGCACGCTGGTGCGGCGGGGGCGTGCAGCGGTGGTCAGCCTCGCGGGTGACGATGAGCATCGTGACCCACTCGACCAAGGCATGGGGCAGGTCGAGTGCCGCAGAACACGGAACCAACGCGGCTCCTGTGCCTGTGGGTTGAGACTTCGAACACCTCCCCCAACGGCACGGGAGCCTCGTGCGCTGCGCACACTTCCAGCGTCACCCGATCCGTGGCCACTCTGAAACAGCTCACTGCCTCGTGCTGACTTGACCTGTGGGAACGCCAGAAGGGCTTGCCAAGGGGAGTATTCATCCGGTTCGTTGCGGCCCTGACTGGGGCGCCGCCGAGTCCGACTCGCGACACTCGCTGGCCCTCCTCGGCTTCGCATGATCACAAACCGGATGTCACACGACTACGCCGAAGCTTTGGCCATTGCCTAATCCGGCGGGCAACTGAAAAATTTCAATGAGGTTCTCAACCGAGGCTATGTTGGGGAGATCGGCGTCGATCTTTTTACGGCGATACGGTTGCCGCCTTGCGGCCCTCCATTCCCGATCATGCCGTCGCGGTGCTAGCATCCGCGTAAGGGAGGGGCATTGATTCACGTAGCTTCCGTGCAGATTGATTTCGTCCCGGGTGCGGTCATTCAGGGACCTGGTCTGTGGACGCCCGCCGAGCCGTTGGCTTGGGGGCAGGCGTCGTTCGACGAGACCCTGTCACTCGCCAGGCTTGCCGACGGGTTCCCCAGCTTCAAGTTGGTGCGGAAGCAGGTCGAGTCCAGCCTCATTAGCTTCCAGAATCGCCGCCTTGAGCAGATCCTGGCCTTCCTTGAGAAAAACTCTGTCGATCTATGCGTCTTTCCCGAGTATGCCTTTATCGCTGACCCTTCCACATTACAGATCTTGGCCGGCTTCGCCCCCAAAATAACCATCGTGGCGGGGCTAGGCGTGCCGCGGTCGAAGGGTGTCGAAGCCCTGAAGAAGTACAGCGCTGACGAGGTCTCGCAAGGATCGAATGTGGCCGCTGTGTTCAGTGGGACTGAGTGTCACCTGATCGCGAAGCATCACCCGGCAGACGGCGAGGAGATGGAGCGCGGTTCCGGAATTCAAGTCGTCAAGGTACACGCGGGCGGCGTGGATTTTAACCTCGGGGTGGCAATCTGCAAAGACTATCTGGTGGCTGGCCACAGTCTTGGTGGGATGGAACCAGTTCCGGACCTGGTGGCAATTCCCGCATACAGCAAGAATGTCACAATATTCACACCTGAGGCACCTAGGGATTTTCCCCGGATCTTTGCTAACCATGCCTCTTATGGCGGTTCGACCATTTACGCGGCAGGCTGCAGGGGGCGATTCGTAGATCGTGGCACACCCCGTCCGATCCCGGCTGGAGCCGAGGGGATCATCTCAGTCAAGTGGTTTGGTGCCCCAGAGAAGCCAGTTCCGCTGCTCAAGGGAGAGAACGTCGTTGCTCTGCGCAGTGCGATGGTCTCGGGTTCCGACGGTAAGTCGGCGATCGATGTAGTCCGTGCATTCGAGGAGTTGTCGCAGAGTAATACATCGTCAGCGGACCTGTTGGACGAGCAGTTGCCACGCTGGCTTGGTTACGCGCGGGGATGGCCGCGCCTGGCGCTCGTGAGCGACGCCCTGGAACTCTACCGGCGAGCTGCTGCGGACGACGTGCTGACAATGGACACAGCAGAGCAGCTCACACGCCATTTAATTGCCCACGAGACACAGTCTACTGACGCCCATCGGAAAGATTCCCTCTCTGCCGTGATCAAGCAGGTCAGGTTCTCGATGGGTAGCAGCTCGGGCGACATTGATGCCTATAAGACGCTGGTCAATGCCCTCGAAAAATATGGCCTAGCTCGCGGGGATGATAGTTCACAAACAGAATCCAATACCAGTGATGCGGTCGGCGACGAGGTCCGCCATTACTTTTCAATTGGCCTGGGCAAGTTCACTGACAAGCTGGCCCTCGCCACCCTTTCTGATCAGCAGGACCTTCTCGTGATGTTCGCTCGTTCTGCACCCCGAGGTGCCCGGGTGGTCTACCGTCTGAATACAGTGCTGGACCCGGCAAGTGGCAATGTGCTCCCACGGTTCTTCGTGGACTTCTTCGGCCCTGCGGGAAAGGAAAGCGAGGCATACTTCACGTCGCTCCAGCGAATTGCCCGCTCAGTACTGCGCCGGGGCTGGCAGACCTACGGAGCAACCCATCAGGTTGCCTCAGGGTACAGCCGGGAGATAGTTCCTAAGCCTGGGGTACCGCCCAAGGTACGAGGTGATCTCGGCTTCCTCGTCGACGTGCTGCGTGCAACCGATGGTGACTGCACGCTGGAGATCAGCGGCATTCGTATCGAGGAGGAAGCGGGCGAAGGCTACGATGATCAGTCGGTTTCGAAATCGTCGTACTCGCCGGGCGATGGGCTGGGCGTGGCCGGCCTATTCGTGGGACCTCAGAGTGGAGCGGGAGATACTAATTCCGCTCTGGACCGCGAGGCGACCGGCTGGTTCATGGCGCAGCAGCCAGGTTCAGCAAAGCTCGGGATCCGAGTGATCCTTACGACCCCCGAACGCAATGACGCGCTGTGCAGCCTCGTCGGAACCGCGTTGTTCGGCAGCAGCGACTGGGCCTCGATGGAGGTCAACGGAGCCGATTCCGATGCCGCACGTGCCGTTGTGTACCCAGTTGAAGTGGCGCACCGCATCCTGCACCCGCCGCACGGGCTCATTGAGGGGCGCGGGCTCTCGTCCCAGCAGACTCTCTTCAGGCCAGTCACCGAGTTGACAGTCATCGGCGAGGGGGCGGTACTCGGCAAGGCAACCGTGGCCCGTCCCTACGTAGACGAGCAGATGGACGTACGCATCCCGGACGCTAGTCGGCTGCTGCATACGTATGTAATCGGCCGGACTGGCGTCGGCAAGACAAACACCCTGAAGAACATTGTCCGCCACGACCTGGGTGGCAGCGGACCGGTCATTGTTGTTGACCCTCATGGTGACCTTTATGACTATGCGATTAGACATTCGACGCATCGTGACACTCTGGTCGCCCTAGATTTCACAAGCGATCAAGTACCAAGCCTGAACCCGCTGTACCTGGACGCCAAGGACGCGGCTGATGTATTTGCGAACATTGAGCAATACATCGAGCTTACGCTCAACTCCCTGTACTTCGAGTGGGCAGGGCCACGCTTCTCCGACCTACTCCGACTTTGCCTTGAAACGCTGGTCACCTTGGCTGACGAGGTCGTCGGGGATTGGGCTTACATTGGGGACGTGCTCCGCCTGATTGAAGACCAGCCTTACCGTGACGCGATGGTATCGAAGCTGAAGGGTCGTGGCGCGACGGACCTCGTGAGGCGCTGGCACTTGCATAATCGTGTCCGAGATGGCGAACGGGCCGAGGTGGAGCAGTGGTTTATTTCGAAGTTCGGCGAGTTCCGTCGGCCCGGTGGGCTCGCGAGGGCCACGCTCGGCAAGCCGAGCGTAAATCTGATGAACGCCGTTCGTAATAACGCAGCGGTACTGGTAAAGGTTCCCGCCACGACACTCGGACAGACGGCAAGTAGATTCCTCGGATCTCTTGTCGTTGAGCGGATACTGCGCTACGCCATGAGCGGGGCGTTCATCGGCATGGAAACACCTGCCCGTCTTATAGTCGATGAATTCCAGACCTTCGTCGGCACATCTTTCGCGACGTTGATCGCTGAAGCGCGCAAGTTTAACCTCGGCATCACAGTCGCCAACCAAACGTTAAGTCAACTGTCTGACTTCTCGCCGCACGAAGGCCGGCGCAACGATGACATCTCACAAGTTATCCTAGGCAATGTCGGCAATATGATCATCCAGGGTGTCGGGCGGCGCGATGCGGAACGCTTGGCCACCGAGGTCGGTGTGACCGCGGACGAACTGTCGCGGATCGGCAAGCACAGGGCACTGGTCCAGTTGACCGTGAACGGTGAACGACTGGAGCCGTTCACCGTGGACCTGAGTGCGTCGAGTGAGCGACCAGGTACCGTCGCGGAGGCAGTTGCGCAAACGCAGGCGACTGAGCACCTGCAACGCCTCAGTGAGGAAGTCGTGATCCCTGCGATCGACCGATCCTCTGAACCCGAGCAGCCGCAATCGCCACGGCAAGAACCGGGCGACGAGTCTAAGAGCTCCATAGACGATTGGTTCGAACGGAGCTGGGACGAGCCACCTGCTGAAACAGACGATAAATCGATGCCAAGCGGGGAGGATGCGCTGACCTCTCCCCCCTTCCTCGTGGATGACCCTGTCCTAGATACCTCTGAAGAAACGCTGGATAATCAGCAGGGTGAAACTAGCGAGGGGCCGGACGATGAGAGGTTCGGATCCGAATGAACTGGATTGCGCCGGTCATGTCTGGTCTGAGTGCGGTTCTCTCGCTCATCGCCGTGATACTGGTATCGAGGCTTGACTCACAAAGTGGGTATCACAGGTGGAAGCGCAGCGAGCAGGTCCAGGTCGCAATGGCTGGGATGGGCATGGTCGGTAGCGGCAATGTGGTGGAGGCAGTCAAGAGTCCGCGTGAACAACTTCGTGGGTTCGTGAAGGCTGGCAATGCCAAGGATGTCAACCGGCGAGAAAAACGCCTAGCCGCGGATGGTACATGCAATCAAATTATTAACCTTGTTCGCAAGGAGGTCTCGTGAATTCCTACCCGCGAATCGAGAGCCTGCCTGAATTTCCGGAGGTTGATGACGAAGATTCGCGCGCTTTCTGGACCGGTCACGAGGAGGATGAGTGCCAGCAGGTCGACAGTTTGCGCGTTGCTCGACTCTCAAGGGTACAAGCGCGCTGGGAAGGTGCGCTAAGCGAGACTGCACGCAGGGTTGGCGACAAAGGTCCTTACTCAGGTTGAACTCGTAGGGTCTGGTTACCCTCGATTCTTCAGTGGTCGTGAGTGAATCAGCTGTTTCAGAGTGGCCGCGGATCGGGTGACGCTGGAGGTGTGCGCAGCGCACGAGGCTCCCGTGCCGTTGGGGGAGGTGTTCGAAGTCTCAACCCACAGGCACAGGAGCCGCGTTGGTTCCGTGTTCTGCGGCACTCGACCTGCCCCATGCCTTGGTCGAGTGGGTCACGATGCTCATCGTCACCCGCGAGGCTGACCACCGCTGCACGCCCCCGCCGCACCAGCGTGCGCTGGTCTGCCCGGTGTACCTGCGCCGGCACGACACCCTCGCCCGACTCGCAGCCGGCCTCGGCATCTCCGTCGGCACCGCCCACGCCTACACGGCAGCCAACATCGACCTGCTCGCCGACCGCACTACCGACCCGCTGCGCACCCTGCGCCAGGCCGACCTTGAGGAAGGGCGCCAGGGCGTCCAGCAGTAGTTGGTGGCTTTCAGGATTGAGGTCGATTTCGTAGCTGACGCCGTCGGGACTGAAAGTGAACCATAGAAATTTTCTCTTTCCAGCTGGGCCGTGAAGGGTCTAATAGCCTGGAGGGGCGAGCTTCACCATCGCCGGGGCATACTTTGCCGCCAAGGCTGACATGATGCGGAACCGGTACGGGCTGGAAGAGCCCCATTTGATGGGGGAGGGAGGACGAATTTCTGCCGCGACATGTGCCCGCAACCGTGGTGGCGAATGCTGTGGCACCGGCGACCAATACAGTGCTGCCCGTCACGGCGATGGATGACAGTCGCCGGAAGCTCCTAACCTGTGACCACTTCCCAGGCTAATCTCGAAACTATCCTGTCGCGCTATCAGTTTCCCCAGATTCGTCGGCGCTTATTCTCAGGGACACCTCAGCACGCCGATGTACATAGCCATAATTCCCGGCTGCATCGTTGAGGGCGGCTGAGAGCTGAGGTAGAAAGGGTAGTAGAATTTCGATCTCAGTCTCAAGGGTGCCATGTCTCCTCTCGAAGTCTGCAGGCAATCTCCTACGTGGCTCATTCTTGCGGATCTCCAGCACCTCCATCAGCCGGCCCATGGCTTCCCTGGTGCGTTTCAATTTCTCGATTGCCAGAAAGAGACTCTTACGGATGGCGACGGTTTGTTTATTTTGTGGCAAGCTGCGATGGGTGCGGCTCAGAGCCTTGTGTGTCTCGTTGCAAGAAATTCTGATCCGCTCGATTCCTTCATACGTTGCCGTACGATCCACGATCGTTTCGTATGCTTGCTCCAGGTCTTGGTAGAGTTTATTGAGCGAACCAGCCAGTGCGCTGGCGTCGCCCCCATCAGGGAACAAGCTTGCGCAACTTGATCAGAGCACTCTCCAATCCTGAGGCCGCTCGTAACAAAGACGATCCCGACCGATGTCTGACCTTCATGCCTGCAGTTAGATCATTACGTACGAGATCAAGATGATGTTCCACTTCCCCTCTCGTGTTGTGCCAAAGGAAATCGCATCGGTCTTTCGTGATGAGGCTGAGTTGATCCAGTCCTACCTCAAGCTGTACAACATCATTCTGCGCCGAAAAGAGGCACAAAAGAATTTCATCCTGCGTTGCCATCCCGGCGATAGACTCAACCCGCCCACTAAGTACTTTAGACCTGCCAATCAGGCTTTCTAGCATCCGTGCCGCTGCATCGGTGGCACCTTGCCTTGGCTTTGCGCTGTCCTTCGTTCTACGGTGACCGTGTATCTTCACGACATTGTTCGGCGTATTGGGCATGGTGTTATCCTCGCTTGAGTCCACGGCAGGTTCGGGTGGCGAGTCTGTCGTAACGGAGTGTTTAGATAGGCGCATTGCCAGTTCTCCGTATTCGTCGATCGCCGCACCTACACGCGCATCTGCGCTTTCTTTTGATAGCTTGTGGAGTAATTTCTCGACGAGCTTCGCCTGGTTCAATCTGACGGTTCCGGAACGGTTGCCCTCCGTGACAGTGATGAGCTGTCGGACCATATTAGCTATATCGACGTCGATGGCGTCCTGGCTGATGTTTCGCTCGTACACTTCGAGGGCGTCGTGAAGCGGTCGCCCCTGCGGTATTCCCTCAATCAGATGACTGATTCGTTGGCGCAGGTGTTGTGCGGGAAGTCCGGAGTCCATCATTTCCGTCAATTCCGTGACGGCGATGATGCTCGCCTGATTGTACGGATTTTTTTCAAAGATTTCAGCCCGGAGGAATAGTCTGTTCCTGGGAGTGTTGAGTTGCGCCGGCCGCGACGGGTATCCGCCGTAGTCGACAATCACCATCCCCTCGCAGGCCGGTGGCAGTGGCTTGACTCCTTTAAGATCGACCAAGGGGCTTGGTAGACCGGGGCAGATAATTGTCGAACCTCCGTGAGTCGCACAGTTCGCCAATAGACGCACGTGATCACGAGGCGCTGCCGGAATGAAGTCCGTCACGGTTCTGGTGTAGGCTGGAATGCAAAGTATCTCGGCGTTCAGCACTCGCACGTTCTCTTCGGCTCTCAGATGATCCATGCAGACTGCAACGCCAATTCTTACCGTCCTGCCCCTGAGTTTAACTTCGAACACTCTGGGACCGGTTCCCTCCGCAATCACTTCGCTCTGAGCCGGGAACTTCTTGGTGACCAAGTGCACAGTCTGATGGTCGACCAGAACAGAGACGTTCCTGTCGATCAGATGATTCGGATCCCAATCGTTGTCCTCGGCTGCAAGCTTTTCTGCCTGCCTCATGCTCCTAACATGCTGCATACCCGCTACGATCACGCGACTGCGTGAGTAATGTTTGAGGATCGGAAGACACTCGACAGGTAGGATATATTCAGGGAAAACTGCGACGTCCACCTCTAGCCTGGCAATGGATTCAAGTACTTCGCTTAATCCCCTCAACGCGGCGTCGCTCGCGATTCCAGCGACAGCCTGATAATCTTCCGGATACTTGCTGGCGAAAATGTGTTCGACCGATTCCTTTGGGATGGAGGGGCTGGAGGTGGAAAGTGTGGCGGGGTCAATAAGAGGTTCGGCCGGGACCCAGAGTCCATATTGTCTGGTCCTAGCAAACGGAATGCGGTCAAGCTGAATAACGCCCAAGCGAAGCTGGGCTTTAGGTGTTAGTGATGCCACGGTCTTCCCCCGGCTCGGCAGTGTGCGCGCGGGATTGTGTCGCTCCAGGCGAAGACGCGAGCGATACCCCAACGGTTAGGGTCAGCCGCTCCGCCAAGCGCTCGGCGGCCGGATAAGGGCGATATCCGCGGATTCCTTCGACCCTGTCGATGTAAGGTCGCGCTGCGGCCATCGCGGTAACGAACGAGCGTCCCATGCTGTTCTTCACCAGGTCATACTCCACATATCCACCTGCGCATGCGATGGCTACGGAGTTCATGACGGCTAGTGCGTAGCCAACACTGTCGAGGTCCGACTTGTCCAAGTCTGAAATCTCCTCCGGCGGTCGACCCGCTACCTTCTGATGAAGGGCTCGTCGGCCAGCTCTAACCTCGGTGGCCAGATAGCGACTTTGGATCTCGAAGAACGCTCGGAGTTTGTCTGCCTTGTTTGCCCTGCGGAATCCCCAGACCGCGATGACTACAGCAACAACGGGTGACATCAGGCTAAGAATCGCCGACGGCATCATCTACCGAGGCTAGCCTGCGGCGGCACGCTGCTGCTAGGGCCCTGTTCGGACTGTCAGCACTTACCGTCCGTGCTGAGCTTCAGGCGGTGACGACAGTTGGTTGGTCGCTGGCGAGGCTTGCATGGTGCAGCGTCTCTGTTGAACGAGGGGGGATCCTGCCGCATCTCGACGATCGACGGCGGCATCTGAGGAGTGCCGATCGCATCGGGCCGAATCTCCATGGGTCCGATGGCGCCAGCCACCGCCCCGATCATGCTTGTCACGCAACAGGGAACATGCGTACTCCAAGGCCCGGAAATGCGCGACCCTGAAGCCCTGAGCCAGATGCGCATGCCGGACTATGAGACCTGCATCGAGGTTCCCAAGTCCTCGATCATGGCCCTGCTGGAGGAGAACAGTGGACCTGATCACCCCAGCACAGCGTGACGAGCTGTTCCGCAGCTTCGAGCGTGACGCCTTCCACCTGGAGCTGCGGGACGACTACGGATCTCCCGTCGAAGACACGCCGTACGCCAGGTGGCAGCGGGGCGAGCCCGACGACTACGCGTGGCTCGATCCGTGGATGACGCTGATGAAGCGCGTCACGGGTGAGGGCAAGACGGTACGACGTGTCCGGGTGATATCGGAGCCGCACTCCGAGTACATCGGATGGGAACACTCGCTGACCCACCTCAACATCGAGGCCGGCGAGGACATCCGATGGCTACCGCGACACCGGTTGCCCGAGGCCGTCGCCCTCCCCCTGGACGGCAACGACTGGTGGCTGTACGACGATCGTTTCCTTGCGGTCGGCCACTTCGATCCCGAGGGGCGCGTCCTGGGGTCAGAGATCGTCGAGGACCCTGACACGGTGGCCGCCTGCATCCGTGTGCGCGACCTGCTCTGGGTCGACGCCATTCCGGACGCCGAGTACAAGCCCTGACCCATCAGTGAGCAACCAAGCACAAGAAGCACGAGAGGCACAGGGTGCCCGGCTACGTGGATTCCGCAAGGATGCGGGGTTCGCGAGCGGCCGGGCATTCGCCGTGGCCACCGGGTGGGCGGAGTCCAAGGTCTCCCGGCTGGAGAACGGCAAGCAGAACCCCAGCGAAGACGACATCCGTACCTGGTGCATGAAGACCGACAGGCAAGAGCACCTCGCCGACCTGATCGCCACGGTGCGGCACATCGATGAGCTGTGGCTGGAGTGGCGCCGGCAGTTCCAGGCCGGCGCCAAGCAGCGGCAGAAGAAGGCCTTGTCGGTCTACGCCAAGACCAAGGTCTTCCGCATCTGGCACCCGACGCTGGTGTGGGGAAGGCTCCAGACGGCGGAGTACGCGGCGGAGACCTTCCGGCAGGTTGTGGACTACTACGAGATCCCCGACGACGCGGAAGCCGCCACCGCCAAGCGACTGGAACGACAGCAGTACCTGTACCGAGGCAACCGGATCTTCGACGTCGTGCTCGGCGGGCAGGCGCTCTGTACGAACTTCGGAGGACTGGAGGTGATGAAGGGGCAACTCGACCGGTTGTTGGCGGTAATGCGACTGCCCCGGCTGAGCCTAAGGGCTGTCCCGTAACTGATCTTGAGGGTGGTGGGCGCGGTCAGCTGTAGGCGGTCCGCCTCTCTATCCGCCGAGGGCGAGGTTGTGCAGTCGTGCGATTCCGAGCATGGCGTGATGGACGCCTTCGCCCTTGAGGCGGCAGTCTCGGAGGATCTTCCAGGTCTTCATGCGGCGAAGACGTGCTCGACGCGGGCCCGGACTTGTTTGTGTGAGCGGTTGTGTTCCTCTTTCCAGGCAGGGAGCTCCTCGCCTTTGCGTCGGCGGTGCGGCATCACCAGCCCCGTGCCGGGATACCCGCCATCGGCGATGGTGGTCGTCTGGCCGACGGCGGCCTTCGCGCCGGATTCCGCCCACGCCTTGCAGTCGTTGCGGTTGCCCGGCAGTGGTCGGCCGACCATCACGACCAGGCGGGTGTCGGCGTCGACGACGGCTTGATGGTCGGTGGAGTACCGATAGTTCTTGGACTGCTCGGCCACCATGTAGTCGCGGGTGGGCACCAGGGTGCTGTCCACGATGAGCACGGTGTCCTTACGGAATCGCTTCCGGGGCTGGAGTGCGAGCAGCGGACCGAGGTGGTCGACTGTGCGGTCCGCGGCGGACTTTGAGATGCCGAACAACGGGGGGAGCTGGCGCAGTGTCAAGTTCGTACGCCAGTAGGCCGTGACCAGCAGGACTCGGTCGTCCAGCGGCAGGCTCCCCGGTCGGCCCGTCCGGCCCCGTCGGCGCCCTCACGGCGTAGCGCGGTCACCAACTTGGCAAAGCAGTGCGGGTTCGGTCCGGTGAACGGGGAAATCCAGGACGGCTCCGACGCCGTGATAGCAGCAGCCACGTGTGGACAATGGCATCGCGCCTGGACGCTCCATCCGGAGCCTCAACGGCGAACCACGGTGGGAAGGGCAGCCTCGTGACGGATCTGGCAGACCTGGAACTGGCGCACCGCCTCGCCGACGAGGCGGATGCCATCGCCCGACGCCACTTCTCAGCCACGGCCATCGAATCCCGGACCAAGAGCGACGGGAGCCCCGTCACTGACGCCGACGAGGAGATCGAAATCGTCCTTCGCTCCCTGATCCGCCAGGAGCATCCCGACGACGCGTTCATCGGTGAGGAGTTCGGCGCCCAGGGGCACGGCAGACGGCGCTGGATCATCGACGCCATCGACGGTACAGCGAGCTTCCTCGCCGGCGAACCGGAGTGGAGCACCCTGATCGCGGTCGAGGAGGACGGCCGCATCACCCTGGGCATGGTCTCCGCCCCTGCCCTTGGCCACCGGTGGTGGGCCAGCCCGGACTCGGGCTCCTGGGAGGGGCCATGCCCGTCCAACTCGGCCGCTCCGGTGCACCGGTTGGCCCTGTCCGAAGGCAGAAGTGCCAGGGACGCGGCGGTCGGCATCTGGCCACCCCCATCCAGACTGAACCACCAGGAACGCACCGTGGCCGCGAGGCTGGCCCGGGGCGTCTCGCAGGTCCGACCGTCGCTCGACTGGAGTGCAGCGGTCCCCATCGCGCCAGCGCCCCGCAAACCGTCCACCGGGTCGGGCACCTGCCACGGCGCGCTCCTGGTCGTGACCGGTCAGCTGGACGCCTTCCTCCTCCTGGGAGCCGGCCCCTGGGACATCGCCCCGCTGATCCCCATCGTGCAAGAAGCCGGCGGTACCTTCAGCGACCTCACCGGCCAGCACCGGACCGACACCGGAGCCGCACTGTTCGCCCGCCCCGGACTCCACCAACAACTCCTGGACATCGCCGCCAACTGATAGACCTGCCGTGCGGATACACCGTTTCGCCCCGACCGGCAGTTGCGGGACAGGTCTTAGCGTCCGCCCCCGAAAACGACCAAGGGCACCCTTCCGAAAAAGGATGCCCTTGGTTCGCAAACTGTGCGCCGCCAGGGACTCGAACCCCGGACCCGCTGATTAAGAGTCAGCTGCTCTAACCAACTGAGCTAGCGGCGCATGACTCACGCCTTCCGCTGGATCTGAGTCTCGCGGAGGGCGACGAGAAAATACTACCTGGTCCGGAGGGGTGCTCCGGACCAGCGTCGCGCCTGCCGTCAGCTGGCCAGGGAGGGCCCTAGATGGCGAGGGAAAGAAGGACCGGGCCCGCTTCGCGGTTCAGGGTGTCCGCTGCCTGGCGGAGGCGGTGGGCGTGTTCGACCGGGAGGGACACGGCCAGGCAGCCCACCGAGGAACCGGCCGTGATCGGGACGGCCGCGCAGACCGTGCCCACCGCGTACTCCTGGAGGTCGAGGTGGGGGACGGTCGGCGGCTGGGTCTCCAGGCGGGAGAGCAGCAGCTTGTCGCTGGTGATGGTGCGCGAGGTGAGCCGGGCCATCTTGTGCCGGGAGAGATGATCGCGGCGGCCGTTGTGGTCGAGCTGGCCCAGCAGGCTCTTGCCGAGCGCGGTGGCGTGCGCGGAGAAGCGGAAGTCGACCCACTCGTTGACCGCCGGGGTGGTGGGCCCGGCCGCGTACTGGGTGATCGTGACCTCCCCGTCGACGTACCGGCTGACGTAGACCGCCGCGCCCAGGGAGTCGCGCAGCCGGTCCAGGGTCCGCTGGATCTGCTCGCGCACCGCCTGGTCGCGGCCGGCCGCGGAGCCGAGCCGGCCCAGGGCCTCACCGGTGACGTAGGCGCCGTCGGTGAGTTGCTCGACGTAGCCCTCGCGGCGCAGTGTCCGAAGCAGTATGGTCAGGCGCTCGACGCCGAGGCCGGTGCGGCGGGCCAGTTCGGTGTCCGTGACACCGGTGGTGTGTCCCGCGACGGTCTCAAGGATGCGCAGTGCTTCCTGTACCGAGTGGTAGGGAGCGGTCGGCTCGTGCATCAGCGCCACGGTGTTTCTCCCTGCGCTCGCTTTTTGGGCCGTGATACCGGACAGCGAATCCCCTCCACGATAGCTGTCAAACGGCCGATGTGGAGCGGCTGTTGGCGAGATTGTGTCCCTCCTCATGCCCTCCCAACTGGGGCGCGGGACCTTTGGCATATGCCATCGACATGCCACGTGGCGTAGACCTTGGGTGTTCGGTTGTTCACTTGGCGTAGTTGAACGAACGTCAAAGAATCGCGCCGAGAAATTCCTGGGTCCGCCGGTGTTCCGGATCGCCGAAGATCCGCTCCGGCGGGCCCGATTCGATGACCTTGCCCGCGTCGAACATCAGGACCTGGTCCGAGATGTCCCGGGCGAAATTCATCTCGTGGGTCACACAGAGCATGGTGATGTCGGTGGTGCGGGCGATGTCCCGCAGCACGTCGAGCACGCCCGCGACCAGCTCCGGGTCCAGCGCGGAGGTCACCTCGTCGAGCAACAGCACCTGTGGTCGCATCGCCAGCGCCCGCGCGATCGCGACCCGCTGCTGCTGGCCGCCGGAGAGCTGGGTCGGGCGGGCGCCGGCCTTGTCGGCGAGGCCGACCAGGTCGAGCAACTCCAGGGCGCGTGCCTCCGCTTCGTCCTTGGGCATGCCCAGGACGGTGACCGGTGCCTCGGTGATGTTGCGCAGCACGGTCATGTTCGGGAACAGGTTGAACTGCTGGAACACCATCCCGATCTTCTTGCGGATCTCGCGGACCCGCTTCTCGGGTGCGGGGAAGAGCTGTTCCCCGTCGACGGTGATCGTGCCCTCGTCGGGCTCGGTCAGGGTCATCAGCAGTCGCAGGATCGTGGTCTTGCCGGACCCGGAGGGGCCGATCAGGGTGACGTGCTTGCCGGACTCGACGGAGAAGTCGAGGTCGTCGAGGACGGTGTTGGACCCGAAGCGCTTGGTGACGTGGTCCAGGCGGATCAACTCGCTGCCGTCCACCGGGGGGTTGGCGTTGGCGTCGGGATCGTTCATGAGGGGTGTGTCAGCGGACAAGGCGTCGCTCCAGGGCTCGGATCAGCAGGGAGGCGGGGTAGGAGATGAGGACGAAGGCCACGCCGATCACGGTGACGGGCTCGGTGAACTGGTAGTGCTCCTGCGAGAAGAGCCGGGCCTGGCCCATCAGTTCGAGCACGGTGATCACCATCAGGATCGGGGTGTCCTTGAGCATCGCGATCACGTAGTTGCCCAGCGCCGGGACGACCCGGCGGATTGCCTGCGGCAGGATCACGGCCGTCCAGGTCCTGCGCACCGGCAGGTTCAGCGCGGTCGCCGCCTCCCACTGGCCGACGGGCACGGCCTCGATTCCGGCGCGGTAGACCTGCATCGTGTACGTCGAGTAGTGCAGCCCGATCGCGAAGACACCGGTGGTCAGCGCGGAGAAGGTCAGCCCCCACTCGGGCAACACGTAGAACAGGAAGAACAGTTGCACCAGCAGCGGGGTGTCCCGCACGAACTCGGTGACGACCCCAACTGGCCAGCGCACCCAGCGAGTTGGGGACCGCATCAGCAGCGCCCACACCAGCCCCAGGGCGAACGAGATCAGCGACCCGAGGAGCAGGATCTGCAGGGTGACTTTCAGGCCGTCCCAGAAGTACGGCATGAAGTCGCTCACGGCGTTCCAGTCCCACTTCACGAGACCCCACCTCCGACACCCACGGTCCGGGCCCGCTTGGACTCGGTGCTCGCGGGCCCCTTGCCGATCCCGGCCTTCAGCCTCTTCTCCAGTCCGCGCATCAGCCGGGTGAGCGTGAAGGCGATCACGAAGTAGATGAGCAGGATGTACGTGTAGATCTCCGCGCTCTGCTGCAGCGCGAGCCGCACCAGGTTGGCGCTGAAGGTCAGATCGCCCATGCCCATGACCGACACCAGGGCGGTGCCCTTGAGCAGTTCGATCAGCAGGTTGCAGAAGGAGGGGATCATCTCCGGCACCGCCTGCGGCAGCAGGATCAGCCGCATCCGCTGCCAGGGCGTGAAGCTCAGCGCGACACCGCCCTCCTGCTGGGCCGGGTCGACCGCGTTCAGCGCGCCGCGCACGATCTCGGTGCCGTACGCGCCGTAGGTCAGGCCGAGCGCGAGGGTGCCCGCCCACAGCGGGACGAGTTGCCAGCCGAAGGCGACCGGCAGCACGAAGAACACCCAGAAGATCATGACGAGCGCGGAGGTGCCGCGGAACACCTCGGTGTAGAGACCGGCGAGGAAGCGGACGATCCACAGCCGGTGGGTGCGGGCGACGCCGACGACGAACGACACGGCGGTCGCCAACAGCGCGCTGAGGACGAGGAGTTGGACGGTGGTCCAGACTCCCTTGAGGACGAGTTCCCAGAGGCCTGAGGTCATCCGCCGCAGAGCTCCTTCGCGGTGAGGTTCGTCATCTCGGCCTTGCTGAACCCGAAGGGCCGCAGGATCCGGAACAACTCCCCGCTCTTCTTGAGCTTGTGCAGCTCGGCGTTGAAGGCGTCGCGCAGTTTCGTCTCGGTCGGCCGGAACGCGAAGGCGCCCCCGTCGACCCGCGGTTTCCCGTCGACGAGCGGCGCGAAGGGCGTGGTCGACTCGGCCTTGGCGGACTTCTTCACGACGGCGCGGGTGGTGAGCGCCGTACCGGCGAAGACGTCAACACGCCCTGCCTCTACGGCGTTCAGCCCGGCGACCTGGTCCGGCACGATCAGGATGTCGCTCTGCTTGTACCCGGCGTCGACGGCGTGCTGGATCTGGGCGTACCCGGTACCGGTGGCGAACTTCGCCTTTTTCGCGACGACGTCCTTGTAGTCGTGCAGCCCCTTCGGGTTGCCCTTGCGGACGACGAACGAGTCGAGCACCTGGTAGTCCGGGTCGGCGAAGATGACCTGCTCACAGCGTTCCGGGGTCACGTACATCCCGGCGGCCACGACGTCGAACTGCTGCGAGTTCAGGCCGGGTATGAGTGAGCCGAACTCGGTGGGCACGGGCTGCACCTTGTCGACGCCGAGCCGCTTGAAGATCGCTTCCGCCAACTTCGGTGCCTCACCGGTGAGTTGACCGTCCCTGTCGATGTACCCGAACGGGATCTCACCCGCTATCCCCAGCCGTACGACGCCCTGCGCCTTCAGCCGGTCGAGCAGTTCACCGCCGCTCGTGGTCGACGCGGTGGCCACACGGCTGCAGCCGGCCGCGCCCAGCGCACCGGCCGCCGCCACCCCGGCGAGCAGCGCCCGGCGGGTGTGACCCGGCGTGTGACCGGATGTGTGTCTGTCGTTCCCATGTGGTGGAGCCATGGGCGCGCAGCTACCCGACCGCATCGGGGTTATGCACCCTGGAAGACATGACGGATCACTTCATCGAGGTTTCACTCGCAAAGCGGAACGTCCACTGCCGGGCAAAACTGCTGGTAGAACGCGCCCCGCTGACCTGCGCGGCCATCTGGAACGCACTCCCGCTGGCCGGCGACGTCTACCACGCCAAGTACGCCCGCAACGAGATCTACGCCCTTTTCCCGCCATTCGCAGAGACGGAACCCCCGCTGGAAAATCCCACGGTCACCCCCATACCGGGCGACCTCTGCTATTTCGCCTTCGCCGGCACGGAACTCGGCACGAAGGCCTACGGCTACGACCGCGAGGTCCGCGCCGGCACGACGGTCGTCGACCTGGCCCTGTTCTACGAACGCAACAACCTCCTCCTCAACGGCGACGTGGGCTGGGTGCCGGGCATCGTCTGGGGCGAGGTGACCGAGGGACTGACAGAGATGGCGGAGGCCTGCAACGACCTGTGGCGGTCGGGGGCTGCGGGGGAGACGCTCAGCTTTCGACGGGCGTGACGCTCAGCTTCCGGCGGGCCTGAGTCCGGGGGACGTGTCCCCGGCGCCGTACAACGCGTGCGCCGCCCGCAGCACCAGATCGTCCCGGTGTCGCGCCCCCACGATCTGCATCCCGATCGGCAGCCCGTCGCCGTCGTGCCCCACCGGGACGGTGGCGGCGGGCTGTTGGGTCATGTTGAAGGGGTACGTGAACGGGGTCCAGCCCGTCCAGCGGCGGTACCCGGAACCCTTCGGGACCTCAACTCCCGCCTCGAACGCGGTGATCGGGAGGGTCGGCGTGACAAGGAGGTCGTAGCGCTCGTGGAACAGGCCCATCCGGCGGCCGAGTTCCGCGCGGACGTCCACCGCCGCCAGGTAGTCCAGCGCGGAGAGGCGCGCCCCGGCGGCGCAGATCTCCCGTAGTCCCGGGTCGAGCAACTCCCGTTGCTGCGGGGCGAGTTTCTGGGTCACCCGGGCCGCTCCGCTGAACCACAGGGTGTGGAAGGCGTCCACCGGGTCCGTCAAGTCGGGGTCGGTCTCCTCGACGTACGCGCCGAGCGCGGCCAGCCGCTCCACGCCCCGCCGTACCGCCGCCGCGACCGCCGGACGCACCGCGACCTGGCCG
>NZ_JAWOAI010000095.1:0-24015 GCF_033194735.1 Streptomyces sp. W16 | reverse complement strand
GGAGGGCGGCGCGGCGCGCGTACGGCTCGCCGTCCGCACCACCCCGCACATCGTGCGCCGCTCGACCGCGGGCTGGGCGGCCCAGTACACGGGCATCGTCGTACGACGGCTGCCGGTGCGCGTCGTCGACCGGCTCGCGGGGCCGATGGCCAAGCTCAGCGTGCCGGACCTGTCGGCGCAGGGGCTGGCGCGGCCCGACACCGGGCTGTACAGCCGGGTCAACGAGGGGTCGATCCCCGTGCAGGACGTCGGGCTCATCGACGCCGTACGCAAGGGGAAGGTCGAGGTCGTGACGGCCGTGGAGGGCTTCGAGGACGGCAAGGTGATCCTCGCCGGCGGCGACCGCGTCGGGCCCGACGCCGTGATCGCGGCCACCGGATACGTCCGCTCGCTGGAGGGTCTCGTCGGCCACCTCGGCGTCCTGAACGCCCGCGGCAAGCCGGTCGCGACCGGCGCGCACACCCCGACGGACGCGCCGGGCCTGTACTTCACCGGGTTCACCAACCCCATCAGCGGCATGTTCCGCGAGATGGCGATCGACGCCGAGAAGATCGCGAAGGCAGTCGCGAAGGGTGTCCGCAAGGGTCAGTTGGCGTAGGGATCCCGCGCCGCAGGCCGAGGCATCTGCGTTCTTTGCGTGCACGACAGTTCCTGACGCAGTGTCAGTTCAGTAATCTGACACTGCGTCAGTTAATTGTGCTGTCACGACTGTCACAGGAGCGGGCGGACCGATGCTTGGATCAACCCACGGCACCCTCACCACCGACTCCCGCCGGGCCCGGGTCATCGCCTGCGGTGAGCAACCCGGCCCCGCCGTCCACGGAAGGCCCGCCGACGTCGACGATCTCGATGTCGGCGGGCGGCCGTTGTACGCCGGCGTACCCGACCTGGACCGTTTCTTCCGCCCCGAGTCGGTCGCCGTGATCGGCGCCTCGGACGCGGAGGGACGCCCCAACACCGGCATCACCCGCCAACTCATCGCCTGGGCGGGCCGGGTGGGGGCGCGCCTGCATCCGGTGCACCCCACCCGTACGACGGTCTTCGGCGTGCCCTGCTTCCCCTCCGTCCCCGAGCTCCCCGAACAGGTCGACCTGGCCGTGGTGCTGGTGGCCGACCCGCTCCCCGTGATCGAGCAACTGGCCGAGGCGAAGGCGAAGTTCGCGGTCGCCTTCGCGTCCGGCTTCGCGGAGACGGGCGAGGAGGGCGCACTGGCGCAGGCCCAACTCGCCGCCGCCGTAGGCCGATCCGGTCTCCGCCTGCTCGGCCCGAACACCAACCTCAACGCCTTCGAGCACTTCCGCGAGGACCTCGACGGCCCCGCGATCGCCCTCATCACCCAGTCCGGCCACCAGGGCCGCCCGGTCTTCGCGCTGCAGGAACTCGGCATCCGCCTCTCGCACTGGGCACCCACCGGCAACGAGGCCGACCTGGAGACGGCGGACTTCATCTCCTACTTCGCCGAACGCCCCGAAGTGGGCGCCATCGCCTGCTACTTGGAGGGCCTCAAGGACGGCCGCTCCTTCCTGCTCGCCGCCGACCGCGCCGCCCGCCGCAAGGTGCCCGTCGTTGCGGTGAAGGTCGGCCGCACCGAGACCGGCGCCCGCACCGCCGCCTCCCACACCGGCAAACTCACCGGCGCGGACACGGTGGTGGACGCGGCGATGCGCCAGTACGGCGTGCTCCGCGTCGACGGCCTCGACGAACTCCAGGACACAGCGGCCCTGTTGGCGCGGGCGAAGGCACCGGTGGCCAAGGGGGTGGTCGTGTACTCGATCTCCGGGGGCACCGGCGCGCACTTCGCCGACCTGGCGAGCGAGGCGGGTCTGAAGCTCCCGGTGCTGTCGGAGGCCAAACAGTCCGAGCTCCACGAGTGGATACCGCCGTACCTGAGCGTGGCCAACCCGGTGGACAACGGCGGTCACCCGGTGGGCGACTGGCGCGGCCGGAAGATCATCGACGCGATCCTCGACGACCCGGAGGTAGGGGTACTGGTCTGCCCCATCACGGGCCCGTTCCCCCCGCTGAGCGACAAGCTCGTGGAGGACCTGGTGGCCGCGGCCGAGCGCACGGACAAGCTGGTGTGCGTGGTGTGGGGCTCGCCGGTGGGCACCGAACCGGCGTACCGCGAGGCGTTGTTGGGCTCCTCGCGGGTGGCGACGTTCCGCACGGTGGGCAACTGCATCACGGCGCTGCGCGCCTACTTCTCCCACCACCGCTTCGTCCACGCCTACCGCTCCCCCTTCGACGAGGCCCCCCGTACCCTCTCCCCCTCCTTCCGCAAGGCCCAGGCCCTGATGCGGCCGGGCCAGCAGCTGAGCGAGCACGCGGCGAAACAGCTTCTGCGGGCGTACGGAATCCGGGTCCCCCGCGAGCAGTTGGTGACCAGCGCGGCGGCGGCCGTACGGGCGGCGGGACTGGTGGGCTACCCGGTGGTGATGAAGGCGTCGGGCGGCCAGATAGCGCACAAGACGGAACTGGGCCTGGTGAAGGTCGGACTGACATCGGCCAGCCAAGTCCGGGACGCATACCGCGAGTTGACGGACATCGCCCGCTACGAGGACGTGACCCTGGACGGTGTGCTGGTCTGCCAGATGGTCGAGCGGGGTGTCGAGATGGTGGTGGGTGTCACCCAGGACGACCTGTTCGGGCCGACGGTGACGGTCGGGCTGGGCGGTGTGCTGGTCGAGGTGCTGCGGGACGTGGCGGTACGAGTGCCGCCGTTCGGCGAGGACCAGGCGGCCGAGATGCTCGGCGAGTTGCGCGGCCGTCCGCTGCTCGACGGGGTACGGGGGCGACCGCCGGCCGACCTCGACGCCTTGGTCGAGGTGATCCTGCGCGTCCAGCGGATGGCCCTCGAACTGGGCGATGTGCTCTCGGAGTTGGACATCAACCCGCTGATGGTGCTGCCCCGGGGACAGGGCGCGGTGGCGCTGGACGCGCTGGCGGTGTGCCGATGACGAACGAGGTCACCTACACCATCGCCGGTCAGGTCGCGTACGTCACGCTCAATCGGCCCGAGGCACTGAACGCGATCACGCCGGGCCAACGGGAGCTGCTGATCGAGCTGTTGACTCAGGCGTCCGCCAGTCCCGGCGTACGGGCAGTGGTCCTCACCGGCACCGGGCGCGGATTCTGCGCGGGCGCGGACCTGCGCGCCGGATCGGCGACCGGAGAACGGGTCGCCGGCGACGTTGCCCGCACGATCCGCCTGGGCGCGCAGCGACTGATCGCCGCCGTCCTGGACTGCGAGAAACCGGTGATCGCGGCGGTGAACGGCACGGCGGCGGGCCTGGGCGCCCACCTGGCCTTGGCCTGCGACCTCCTACTCGCCGCGGAATCAGCGAAGTTCATCGAGGTGTTCGTACGACGCGGCCTGGTCCCGGACGGCGGCGGCGCGTATCTGCTCCCGCGCTTGATCGGCCCACAGCGCGCGAAGGAGTTGATGTTCTTCGGCGACACGGTGACCGCGGCAGACGCGGAACGGCTCGGCCTGGTCAACAGGGTCGTACCGGACGGGGAGTTGGAGAAGACGGCCCGGGAGTGGGCACAACGCCTGGCCACCGGCCCGACCCGCGCCATCGCCCTCACCAAGCAACTCGTCAACGCCTCCCTGGACAGCGACCGCACAACCGCGTTCGCGGCGGAGGCGGCGGCCCAGGAGATCAACATGACGACGGAGGACGCGAGGGAGGGCGTGGCGAGCTTCGTGGAGCGGCGGAGTGCGGAGTACCGGGGGCGCTGATCCTCGCGTTCCCCCCAAGGGACGGCCGAAGCAGCAGTTCGCGCCGTTAATCTGGTCGCGTGACACCGCACGAGGACCGCGAGTTCCCTCCGCCGCTTGCCGCCGCCATGGCGGTCCGGCTCGACTGCATCGGCGAGGACGGTGTCGAATTCGAGCCCTACGAAGCGTTCCTGAGCGCCGACGAGACGACCGAGTGGCTCCGGGGGTGGACCGGCAACGGCGAGCTGAACGGCGATGCCTTCCGGGTGTTCGGTCAGGACGGCACGGGCGGGAACGCCGCGTTCTGGCTGATCCGCCCGGGCCGTGCCCTGGCCGAGCAGCCGGTCGTCTTCCTCGGCTCCGAGGGAGAGACCGGCGTCGTCGCCCGCGATCTGGGCGCCTTCCTGTGGCTGCTCGCCGACGGCTGGGGCCCCTGCGAGGCAGCACTCTCGAACCCGCCCGAGCCCGAATCCCGGCCCGGGTCCGACCCCGCCGCGATCTCCCGCCCCAAGCGTGAACTGACCGCCGTCGCAGTCCGGTTCGCACCCCACCAGTGTTCGACGGCCGCCGTCGTGATCGAGCAGGCCACGCGGGAGTTCCCGGACTTCGACGACATCGTCATGGAGCTGGTTCGCTGAACTCGGCGCGGCCCACGGCCCGTCGTGCTGGTCAGTCCAACAGGCCGTCGTAGTCCGGGAGTTTGTACGTCGTGTCGGCGTAGCCGCCCGTCAGGTCGGTCGTGTTGTTGCCGATGTTGGCGATGATGTCGTAGCCGTTCGCCTCGATCGCCTTGCGCTGGGAGGTCTTGAAGTCGGCGATGGACTCGGTCAGCAGCTGCGCGACCGTGCGGGCGTAGAGGCCGTCGACGGTGTAGCCGACGGACGTCAGGTTGGACTTGGTGACCAGGTTGAAGAGGTTGCTGCGGGCGCTGACGAAGAACACGCTGATGCCCTTGGCGTGCGCGTCCTGGGCGAGGGCGAGCACCGGCGGGGTGGCGGGGACGGTGATGCCGCCCTCGAAGTAGGTCTCCAGCGAGGTGTTGTCGATGTCGAGGACGATCGCCTGCTTGGCGCCCGAGGTGTTGGCGGCGGCACGGGAGTCGATGTAGGTCTGCGCGGGGCCGGTGACGGTGGCGACGTCGGACAGCCACTGGGACTCGGTGACGGTCGAGTCGGCGGCCTGCGCGGGCAGGGCGGCGGCGAGGGCCAGGGCGAGGCCGGCCACGGCGGCCACTGCCGTGCCGCGTGCGGTGGGACGGTTCATCGGGTGGGTGCTCCTCGGAAAGTCACGGCGGCCACCGGTTCCGTACCGGCGGCGGTCGTTGCGCAACTCTGCTGCGGGCGGGTGTGCGGGAAGTGACTCGGGGAGGTCCGTGCGGCGACGCAACTCCCATGTTCTGCCCGGGAGTCTGTGAACCAGCCGTCAGGGCAGGTGGCGATGCGACACCCCTTCCTATCTGATGACCCGTCAGCTTCAATGGGTGGTGTGATGGGACACGCAGGAGCGGCTGCCGCCGCCGTCCGCTACCTCAGGTCGTCCGGAAGCGCTCCGGCCGCGCAGCCTGTCGAGGCGCTGCCGCGGCCGGAGCTCCGGTGCGTCGCGGACGACGAGCGCGCACCAGTCGACCAGGGCGAATTCCGGCGCGTACTGGGCTCGTTCGCGACCGGCGTGACGGTGGTCACCGCCCCCGCGGCGGACGGCGAGCCCGGCCCGGCCGGCTTCGCCTGCCAGTCGTTCTCCGCGCTCTCCCTCGACCCGCCGCTCGTCGTCTTCATGGTCGGCCGTACGTCCACGACCTGGCCGCGCATCGCCCGCGCCGGCGTCTTCTGCGTCAACGTACTCGGCGCCCACCAGGGCGAGTTGTGCCGCGGCTTCGCGATCAGCGGCACCGACAAGTTCGCGGGCGTGCCCTACGACGCGTCCCCGGTCTCCGGTTCCCCGCGCCTGAACGGCGCCGCCGCGTGGATCGACTGCACGATCCACGCGGTGCACACCGGGGGCGACCACCTGATCGTGGTGGGGCGGGTGGACGCGCTCGGGACGACGGACGACGAGGATGGGGACGGGGACGGGGCGCCGCTGTTGTTCCACCGGGGCCGGTTCGTCTGAGCGCTCCTGAAGCGGCACCCAGTCGCTGTTCCCTCTTCCGAGGCCGAGGAGGGGAACGGGGGAACGTCACCTCGGCCCCGCAGTCGTCACGCCACCGCCACCGAGCCCACCCGCACGACCGGCCGCCGCCGGATGACCAGCGCCATCAGCGCCGCCACCGCGCACAGCGCCCCGGACACGTACCAGACCATGTCGTACGAGCCGAACGCGTCCCGTGCGACCCCGCCGAGGAAGGCCACCAGTGCCGCGCCGACCTGGTGCGAGGCGAGTACCCAGCCGAACACGATCGCGCTGTCCTCGCCGTACTGCTCGCGGCACAGGGCGAGGGTCGGCGGGACGGTGGCGACCCAGTCGAGACCGTAGAAGACGATGAAGAAGAGCATGGGCGGGTGGACCGTCGGGGCCAGCAACATGGGGAGGAAGAGGAGGGAGATGCCGCGCAGGGCGTAGTAGACGGCGAGCAGGCGGCGGGGTTCGAAGCGGTCGGTGAACCAGCCGGAGGCGATCGTGCCGACGACGTCGAAGACACCGATCACCGCGAGCAGCGAGGCCGCCGCCGTGATGGGCATGCCGTGGTCGTGGGCGGCGGGCACGAAGTGGGTCTGGATCAGACCGTTGGTGGAGGCGCCGCAGATCGCGAAGGTGCCGGCCAGCAGCCAGAACGGGCCGGTGCGGACCGCCTTGAAGAGCACGGCGATCGTGCGGCGGGCCGCTCCCGTCACCGGTTCCGGCTTCGGTACGAACTCGGTCGCGCCGTACGGCTTCGCGCCCACGTCCGCCGGGTGGTCGCGCAGCAGCAGCCACACGAAGGGGACGACGGCGAGGGCCGCGAGGGACACGGTCACGGCCGCCGGGCGCCAGCTGTGCTCCTCGACTATCCAGGACAGCAGCGGCAGGAAGATCAGCTGGCCGGACGCCGAAGCGGCGGTGAGGATGCCGGTGACCAGGCCCTTCCGTGCGGTGAACCAGCGGTTGGTGACGGTCGCGGCGAACGCGAGGGCCATCGAACCACTGCCCAGACCCACCAACAGGCCCCAGCACAGCAGAAGTTGCCAGGGCGCGGTCATCCACACCGTCAGTCCGGAGCCGAGCGCGATCACGGTCAGCGCGACCGCGACGACGCGCCGGATGCCGAAGCGGTCCATCAGCGCCGCCGCGAAGGGGGCCGTCAGTCCGTACAGCGCGAGGTTGATGGAGGCCGCGGCCCCGATCGTGCCGCGCGACCAGCCGAACTCCTGGTGCAGCGGATCGATCAGCAACCCGGGCAGCGAACGGAAGGCCGCCGCGCCGATGATCGTCACGAAGGTGACGGCGGCGACGAACCAGGCCCTGTTGATGCGTGTGCGTCGGGCGGGCGGGGTTTCGTTCACGACTGCGGTCGGTTCGGTTGTCTGGGTCACGCCATACAGCTTCCGGCCTGCGGCTGATTCGATCCATTGGCCGGGAGGACAGCATTCGCTAGGATCGGGCCATACAATCGGGTCATGGCCACAGTCACCGCGACCGCCAATGCCACCGCCACCGACGGTTTCCGTCCGCACCGTGTCGTCGTGCTCGCCCTCGACGGCCTGCTCCCCTTCGAGCTGGGCATCCCGCACCGGATCTTCGGCCGCCCCAGGGACGCCGAGGGGCGGCTGCTGTACGAGGTCGTGACGTGTTCGGTCCGGCCGCCCGGGCCGGTCGACACCGACGCCGACTTCGCCATCCAGGTCCCGAACGGCCCGGAGGCGCTGGCCACCGCCGACACGGTGATCGTCCCGGCGTCGTACGAACTCGGCCCGGTCTTCGAGGAGGGCGTCCTCACCCCGGAACTGGCCGACGCCCTCGCCCGCATCCGCCCGGGCACCCGCCTCGCGTCCATCTGCACCGGCGTCTACGTCCTCGCCGCCGCAGGCCTCCTCGACGGGCGCCCGGCGACCACGCACTGGGCGGACGCCGAGCGCTTCCAGCAGCTCTTCCCGCGGATCGAGGTCGACGCGGACGTGCTGTTCATCGACGACGGCGACGTGCTTACCTCAGCGGGTGTCGCGGCCGGGATCGATCTGTGCCTGCACATGGTGCGACGGGACTTCGGCACGGCCGTCGCCAACGACGTGGCCCGCCGCACGGTCGTACCGCCGCACCGCGACGGCGGGCAGGCGCAGTACATCCACCGCCCGGTCCCCGACCCGCAGTTGGCGACCACGACCGCCGCCCGCGCCTGGGCGCTCGGCCGGCTGCACGAGCCGATCCAGCTGCGCGACATGGCGGAGCAGGAGGCGATGTCCGTGCGCACCTTCACCCGCCGCTTCCGCGAGGAGGTCGGGGTCAGCCCCGGCCAGTGGCTCACCCAGCAGCGCGTCGAACGCGCCCGGCACCTCCTGGAGTCCACCGACCTGTCCATGGACCAGGTGGCCACGGACGCCGGCTTCGGCACCGCCCAGTCGATGCGCCAGCATCTGCAGGCGGCGCTCGGCGTCACCCCGACGACGTACCGCCGCACGTTCCGCACCGGCGGCGGCGGGGGCGGGGGCCGGAGCAGCGGGTTCGAGGGCTACGGGTCCGAGAGCTACGGCGGTGTCGGCGCCGCGCCGTGAACCCGTACCCCCGCGCGTCATCCCCCTCGTCGATCAGCCCGCGACGATGCCCTCCCCGCCGACGGCACCCGGCACCACGACCGAACCGATCTCCGTGAGCGACCCGTTCTTGTTGACCCGGAACTCGTCCACGATGCCCTTGATTCCGGTCTGGACGTAGAGGTACCGGCCGTCCGAGGAGGCCGCCGCGTCCACCGTGCCGGCGTCGGTGGCCGTGTTGCCCAGCGCGGTCAACTTGCCCTGGGAGCCCACCCGGTAGCCGGACACCGTGCCGCTGGCGGCGTTGGAGACGTACACATTCCCTGCAGCGGTGACGGCCCAGCAGGTGGCGGTCTGGCCGGTCGCGACGGTGCCCTTCGCGGTCAGTCCGCCGTCACGGGCGACGCTGAAGGTGCCCACCGAGTTCGTCCCGGCCTCCGTCACGTGTATCCGTCCGGCGGAGTCGAAGTCGAAGCCGAACGGCACGGCCCCCGGGAGCGAGGTCACCACGGGCCGCGCGGACGGCCCGCCGTAACGGCTGACCGGGAAGACGTCGATGCTCTGCCCGGCGGCCTTGGTGGTGACCACGAGCTTCGAGCCGTCGGGCGTGAAGGAGATCTGTCCTACGGCCGAAGCGGTCGCGCCCAGGCCGAGATCGCGGTGCCAGGCGGGGACCTTGACCAGCCGCTCGCCGGTCCGCGCGAAGCCCTGCACGGAACCGCCGCCGAGCGCGTTGGCGACGTAGACCCGGTCGCCGTGGAAGGTGACGCTGACCGGGAACGTCCCGCCGCTGGAGATCTCCTGGACGCGGCGCAGGTGGGTGCCGTGCACGGCGAAGACGGTCACGGTGTCGCTGCCCGCGTTGACGGCGTAGAGCAGCTGGTTGTGCCGGTCGTAGGCGAGCGACCCCTGCGAGGCAAGGTGGTCGGCGACGGTGCCGGCCAGGACGCCGCCCTTGCCCCCGGTGCGGTAGACGCCCTTCTGGCCGAGGGTGCCGTCGGCGGCGCGCTCGTAGGCGACCACGGAGTTGGCGGTCGTGTCGTCGGTCTGGACGAACACCGTCGAACTGCCGTGGTGGGCGCGGGAGTCGGAGCCGCGGTGCGCGTCGGCGGCACTGGCCGTGGGAGCGGCGAAGAGGGCCGCGGCGGCGAGCGCGACGGCGCCCGTACCCGCCGTACGGGCGATCCGGGCGGCGCGGGAAGTGCGGGAGGCGCGGGCCTTGGCGAGAGCCATGTGTGGGTACTCCTCTTGCGGAAACTTGCGGAACACGGAACACGGAACGCGGGATCAGGAGCCGGCGGAGCGACTCGCGCTCACTGCCGGACGGCTGCAACGCTAGCCCGCGACCGCGGTACATAAGCCGACAAAAAGTGCACCAAGGCCCGACGTCCGAGCTTCGTAAGAATCACCGCCAACTCCGCAGAATCACCGCCAACTCCGCTTCGAGGCACCTGACTTCACAGACCGCACTACGACGACATCGGCACCCCGCCCCGCCCTCGCCGGTCGGACCGCCCGCCCCGCCCGGCCCACGCGCCGTACCTCGCCCCACCAGCCGATCACGGTCAGCAGCACGGTCAGGACCGCCCCCGCCAGAATCGCCGTCGACGGCGCCACAAACTTGAGCAGCGCCCCGGCCAGCGACCCCGTGGCCGCGTAACCCACGCTCGCCGCCGCGTACATGACCGAGTAACCGGCGGCCAGGGCGCCGGGCGGCAGCACCTCGCGCAGGGACAGGTTGCGGGTGAGCATCGCGCCAGACTGGAGCGTGCCGCCCACGACGAGCGCGACCCCGATCCCGGGTGTGGTCGGTATCAGCGCGGCGAGGGCCACGCAGGCCGAGGTCCCGGCCATCAGCACCAGGCTGCGGGTGCGCAGCAGTCCCGGCCAGCCGCGGAGGCCGTAGACGAACGCGCCGAGGCCGCCGCCCACCGCCATCCCGGTCAGCAGCGGGCCGGACCAGCCGACACCGATGCCGCGCTGTTCGAGCAGGGCGGGCAGGACGAGTTCCGACAGTCCTAGCACGGCGACACTGGCCGCACCGGTGACGTACACCGGCCAGGCACCGATCAGCATCGCGAGCATCCGAACTCCGGTACCAGCACCGGTTTCAGTACCGCCCCCACCGCCCGTGTCAGCCGTGTCGCCCGCGCCCCACCCCGCAGGCAGCAGCCACAGTCCCGCGACCGAGGACGCCATCAGGCCGGCCGCGAGCAGCAGGGGGACGCGGGGTGCGATGCCGAGGGCCAGGCCCGCCACCGCGGCCGGGGCCACGGCCCACACGCCCGCCGTGAGTATCGACTCGACGGACAGCGCCTGCGCCACGGACCGCTCCGGCACCAGCGAACCGAGCAGGGTGCGCAGCGCACCGGTCGCGGCGGCCGGGGCTGCCCCGGCGAGACAGGCGAACCCGGCGAGGACGACGGGATGCGCGCCCGGAAACATCCCGAGTCCCACGAAGCCCGCCGCGCCGAGCGCGAGCCCGACCGCCAGCTGCCCCCGGGCCCGTTCCGGCCGCAGCCGCATCCCGAGCACCGGGGCGCCGACGATCTCCCCGAGGACGTACGCCGCCGCGATGATCGCGCCCAGCGAGTAGCCGCCGGGCCGCTCGCGCACCAGGAAGACCAGGGCGAGCGGGGCCATGGCCACGGGCATGCGGGCGCCGACGGCGGTGCAGGCCCAGGTCAGGACCTGTCGGGAGACGACATCGCGGTAGGTCATGCCGGCACGCTACGGGCCGTCACCGACAACGCCCCACGGGATTTTCCCCACCTGTGGACAACTCCCGTCATGCCACCGTCAGGCATCCGCCGTACGACCGTCGGACGCCCTCGTCAAAACGTCAGAACGCCCCGAGCCACCCGCCCTGCCTCCGCGTCCGCCGCCGCCTTCTCGAAGTCCTCGACGGGATAGGTCTCGGTCACCAACTCGTCGAGCAGCAGCCGCCCTTCGCGATACAGCTGGGCGTACAGGGCGATGTCCCGCTGCGGCCGGGAAGACCCGTACCGGCACCCGAGGATGGACTTGTCCAGGTACATGGACGAGACGAGGAAGGAGGCCTCGGCGGTGACCGCCGGCACCCCCAGCAGAATGGCCTGTCCGTGCCGGTCCAGCAGATCCACCGCCTGCCGGATCAACTCCACCCGGCCCACGCACTCAAACGCGTGATCGGCCCCGCTCGGCAGAATCTCCCGCACGCCCTCCGTCGAGGTGAGGAAGTGCGTGGCCCCGAACTGCCGTGCCACGCCCTCCTTCCCGGGGTTGGCGTCGACGGCGACGATCGTCGACGCGCCCGCGATCCGGGCCCCTTGGATGACGTTGAGCCCGATCCCCCCGGTCCCGATGACGACGACACTCTCCCCGCGATCGACCCGCGCCCGATTCAGCACAGCGCCGACCCCCGTCAGCACCCCGCACCCGATGAGCGCGGCGGACGGCATCGGAATGTCCTTCGGTATCCGCACGGCCTGCACGGCTTTGACCACGGTCCGCTCGGCGAAGGCGGAGTTGGAGGCGAACTGGTAGACCGACTGCCCGCCCCGCGTGAACGGCTTCCCCGGCCGCCCGATGGCCTGCCGGCACATGGTCGGCCGCCCCCGGTCGCACTCGGCGCACGTCCCGCAGTTGGCGAGCGTGGACAGAGCCACATGATCTCCGGGCGCCACATGGGTGACGCCCACACCCACGGCCTCCACCACCCCCGCACCCTCATGCCCCAACACCACAGGAACGGGGAAGGGAATGGTCCCGTCCACCACAGACAGATCGCTGTGGCACAACCCGGCCGCCGAAATGGCGACCAGCACCTCTCCCGCCCCCGGCTCCCGCACCTCCAAATCCCCCACGACCTGGATCTGCTTGCCGTCGAAGACCACACCGCGCATCAGACGACCCCCTTGGGTTCCCTGGGCAGACCGAGCACCCGCTCGGCGATGATCGTGCGCTGAACCTGGTCCGAGCCGCCGTAGATGGTGTCGGCCCGCGAGAAGAGGAACAGGTGCTGGAGCAGGTCGAGTTCGTACGACGCCGACGGCGACCAGTCGAGCGGCCCCACCGTCGCCGCGGCCCCCCGCACCGACATCGCCAGCTCCCCGAGCCGCTGATGCCACCCGCCCCACAACAGCTTGGCCACACTGGGCGCACCGGCGTCCCCGGCCCGCCCCAGCGTCCGCAGGGCGTTCCACCGCATGGTCCGCAACTCGGCCCACTGCCGCACGAGTCGATCGCGTAAGACGGGATCGAGCACCGCACCCGAAGCGACCGCGGCCTCGACGACCCGCCCCAACTCCCGTGCGAACCCGATCTGTTGGGCCAGCGTCGACACCCCTCGCTCAAACCCGAGCAGGCTCATGGCGACGCGCCAGCCCTCACCCGCACCTCCCACAAGATGCTCACCGCGCGCCAACGCCCCGTCGAAGAACACCTCGTTGAACTCACTGGTCCCGGTCAACTGCCGTATGGGCCGCACCTCGACACGCCCCGGCTGATCCATGGGCACCAGCAGAAAACTCAGCCCGCGATGCCGCCGCGACCCCGCCTCGGTCCGCGCCAGCACAAAACACCAGTCGGCCTCATGGGCGAGCGAGGTCCAGATCTTCTGCCCGGTGATCCGATACGCCCCGTCCGCCGCATCCCACACGGCAGTGGTCCGCACCCCAGCGAGGTCCGACCCGGCCCCCGGTTCGCTGTACCCCTGACACCACAGCTCGTCCCCGGCCGCAATGGCAGGCAGGAAGCGGGCCTTCTGCTCATCGGTGCCGTGTGCGATGAGGGTGGGAGCAAGCAAATTCTCCCCGATGTGCCCGGAACGCGGCGGCGCGGACGACCGAGCGTATTCCTCGGCCCAGGCGACCTGTTGAGTAAGCGAGGCGCTGCGATTCCCGTACCCGCCTTCGCCCCAACCCAGCCCGATCCACCCGCTCTTGCCGAGCGTGCGTTCCCAAACCCGCCGATCCTGAACGGAATCAGCATGCCCAGCGAGCCAGGCACGAGCCTCAGCCCGAAACCCTTCATCCCCGTCAGTGAATCCAAAATCCACAGGGCTCCCCTAACAACACCGTCGAGTCCACCCACCCAAGGGGCGCGGGGAACTGCGCGACCAGCCCCAACGCACCCGCACCCGCCACACAACGCACCGCCCCCACCCCCTTAGGCGTTAGGCCGACTCCCCTCCCGCGCAGCCCGCTCCATCTCCTGCAACCGAGCAAGCATCGGCATCGGATCCACCCCCACAGACCCCGGCAAAAACTCCGCGATCTTCTCAGCCGTCCACCCGCCGGAGGCATACGCCGCCCGCAACTCCCGAGGCTGCGCCCACACCGCGATCTTCGGCCCCGCAACGGTGTAAACCTGCCCGGTGATCCCGACCTCCCGAGCCGAATCCGACAGCAGATAGACAACGAGCGCCGCAACATCCTCCGGCGACCCGATCTCCGCCAACTCCATGGGAACGTTCGCCGACATCCGCGTACGAGCAACAGGCGCCACCGCGTTGGCGGTCACCCCGTACTTGTTCAGGCCCAGCGCAGCGCTCCGCACCAGCGAGATGATCCCGCCCTTCGCCGCGCTGTAGTTCGCCTGCGAGACCGACCCTTGGTGATTCCCGCTGGTGAACCCGATCAACGTCCCGGCCCGCTGCTTCCGCATCACCGCCGAAGCGGCCCGGAAAACGGTGAACGTGCCTTTCAAATGCGTGGCGAGAACGGGATCCCACTCCTCCTCGGACATATTGAAAAGCATCCGCTCCCGCAGAATCCCGGCAACGCACACCACCCCGTCGATGCGCCCGTACGACGACACCGCGACATCAACAACCCGCTGCCCACCAGCCATGGTCGAGATGTCATCGGCAACAGCAACCGCCTCCCCGCCCGCCGCCAAGATCTCCTTGACGACCCCCTCCGCGATCTCACTCGTAGGCGACGCCCCGTCCATCGAGACCCCGTAGTCGTTGACGACAACCCGCGCCCCCTCGGCGGCAGCCGCCCGCGCGACCGCCCGGCCGATGCCCCGGCCCGCGCCCGTCACGGCGACGACCTTGCCTGCCAAGAAGTTCCCCATGTCCGGCCCCTCCCGCAGTTTCTGACGGTCCGTTAGATTCGACTCAGATTCTACGACCCGTCAGATGCCTGAGGACAAGCCCCGGGGAGGCCCCGATGTCACCGCCGACACTTGGTCCGGAGTTCCACGCCATCGCCAAGCGCGTGAACAACTGGGGCCGTTGGGGGCCGGACGACGAGATCGGCACGCTGAACCTGATCACCGACGAGGTGGTCCGTCAGGCCGCCGCCGAGATCCGGACCGGCCGTCGCATCCCCTTGGCCCTCCCGCTCCGACAGGACGGCATCCAGACCGGGATAAACCCGGGCCGGATCAACCCCCTGCACGCGATGGTGCAGATCAACCAGGAAGTCTTCGGGCCGGGAACGGTCGCGTGCAGCGACGACGCCGTGACCATGGGGCTGCAGGCCGGCACCCACTGGGACGCGCTGACCCACGCCTCGCACTCCGGCAAGCTCTACAACGGCCGCCCGGCCGGCACCGTAACCCCGCACGGCGGGGCCGAGTTCAGCGGCATCGACAAGGCGCGGCACATCGTCTCGCGCGGGGTCCTGCTGGACGTGGCGCGCGCACGCGGCGTCGACCGACTGGCGAGCGGGCACGCGGTCACCCCGGAGGACCTGGAGGCGGCCGAGCAACTCGCCGGCACCCAGGTCCGATCGGGAGACATCGTGCTCGTACGGACCGGGCAGGTGCAGGTGTATCTGGCCGGTGACAAGCACGGGTACAGCTACCCGTCACCCGGCCTCTCGGTCCGTACGCCGGAGTGGTTCCACGCGCGTGATGTCGCGGCGGTCGCCAACGACACCCTCACCTTTGAGATATTTCCGCCGGAGATCGAGGACTTGTGGCTGCCGGTGCACGCCCTCGACCTGGTCGAGATGGGGATGCTGCAGGGGCAGAACTGGAATCTCGAAGAGTTGTCCACAGCTTGTGGACAAGAGAACCGGTTCACGTTCTTCCTGTCGGCGATGCCCGAACCTTTCGTGGGCGCAACGGGAACCCCGGTGGCCCCCATCGCCATCCTCTAGGCTTGGGGCCTGCCCGGCGGATCATGCCGCAGACGCGGGGTGTGGTGCCGTCACTTTCCTGCGACCTGATCCGCCGGGCAGGCCCCGTCCGGTTTTGACGAGGGCCGGACTTACGGTCGGATGGCGGCGCGCTGCTGCCCGCCCCGAGCACGGCACCGCGCTGCCGCCATCCGACTCCGGCGTACCCGTCCCGGCCCCCCGGCCCCGAGGGAAGCCACGCCGAACACGACCCACACTCGCCGAGGGCTCCCGTCACCGAAGCCCTCGTCGTCCCCTCGCGGCGAATCGCTGCCCACAAGCGTGACCAAACGGTCACGTCGCGTCAACGCCCATCTGGAGATTTGTTCCTTAAGCACCACTTTGCCGCAGGGCGCGCACGGAAGCACGGCCCGGCGCATCTCCGCCCGGCACTTGCAGACAGCACCTACACGGCTTCGTACGCGAAGCCCTCGAACTCCCCGTACGCCGTGGCACCGCCCCCGAACGCAGCGGCGGCCTCCCGGGGTTGACTGCCCCGGTCCAGCTCGCACCAGATGCGCTTGCCGGTGCCCTCGGCGCTCCAGCCCCAGCGGTCGGCGAGGCCGTCCACCAGCGCCAGTCCGCGACCACCGGTCTCGTCACCCTCCGCGCAACGCGGCACCGGGGCCGTACAGCTGGTGTCGGCGACCTCAAGGCGGACCGTGGCCGACTCGGTGGCCTCGTCCGGCAGGGAGAGCCGCAGCACGGCCGGACAGCCGGTGTGCACCACCGCGTTGGTGACGAGCTCGGAGACGAGCAGGATCAGCGTCTCGGCCAGCGGTTCGTCCGCTTCTATCCCGGACCCGGCGAGCCGGGAGCGCGCCCATCTCCTGGCCCGCCCCACCTCTGCGGGGTCGGGCCGGATCTCCAGCTGCACTTGAAGCACCTGCACCGCTCACACCATCCGAACCGGCGGACACATAGCCTCGCGCCTCACGAGGGCCACGATCGTAGCCATTTTCTGCATGGCCAGAACAACGACCGGAGCCAGGGTCACGGAACGTGAATCCCTTGCGAGACAGCATGATTGACGTTCCGTCACCCCAACAAGCGCTTCGGGCATATTCCAGCGCGAAGGAGTACGCGTGCGGGATACTGTGCGACGCTCGTTGCGGGGAGTCGAACAGGCAGGGGTGAAAGCCCGTTCTGCCATACGAACTGTGGAGCGCACCGCCCGATCCGGAGTCGCCTCACAGGCAACACCGGCATGGCTCGTACCTTGAACCACTCGCATCCCACACAAGGTACCGGAGCCCCGAGGCGACTCCGGGCCGTGACGAGTCACGCATAGGACACAACCCGATATCAACGCTGCGTGATTCCGTTGTGCCACGATCCGCGACACCGTTGTCGGAGCCGTTCCGGTCACCGCAGGCAGGCGCCCCACTACACCGCTCCGCCCACCAGATCGGCCGCGAGCAGCTCCTCACTCTCCGTGCTCCCACCACCACGCTGGGCCCGCACCCACGCCCGCTTCAGATGCAGATGGACCTCGGACTCCCAGGTGAAGCCCATCCCGCCATGCACCTGCAGACAGTCCCGGGCCCCGCGCACGGCGGCCTCGTCGGCCAGCAGCCGGGCCGCCGCGATGTCCACCCGGTCGCCGGTCACGGCCGCCGCGTACACCGCGGCCCGCGCCATCTCGACCCGCACCAGCGACTGCGCGCACAAATGCTTCACGGCCTGGAAGCCCCCGATCGGCTGCCCGAACTGCTCACGCGTCCGGGCGTGTTGCACCGCGAGCCCACACACCCGCGCGGCCGTACCGAGCTGCTCGGCAGCGGTCAGAAGGACAGCGACAGGGTCGGTACGCGCCGGCGCCGGCACCCGATGCAACGGAGTCAACGGATCCACCGACCGCAGCGCTACGGCCCCCTCGGCCCCCGGCAGCACGACATCGGCCTCGTCCAGCCACTCCACGAGCCTGCCATCGGCAGCGGCGACCACTGTCTCCCCGGTCGCGGCCCCCGGCACCACCCCGGCAGCAAGATGCGTAGCCACCAACGGCCCAGGCACCAACGCCGACCCGACTTCCTCAAACACCAACACGGCTTCGGGCAGCCCGAGTCCGGCACCTCCATCGCTTTCGGCCAACCGCAGGGAGAACACCCCAAGATCACCAAGGGCCTGCCACAAACCCCGGTCCAGTAGAGGAGCGCCCCTTAGGGGCGCGGGGAACTGCGCGACCAGCCACGACGAGCCCGCACCCGACCGACTACCGATCACGGCTCGCACTGCATCCCGCAACGCCCTTTGATCATCGGTCAGTTGAAACCGCATGCCTCACCTCCCCTTCGGCAACCCCAAAATCCGCTCGGCCACGATGTTCTGCTGAATCTGCGACGTGCCGGCGGCGATCGTGTACGACAGCGACGACAACCGATCAAGCACCCAAGCCCGCTCCAGATCCAGCGACTCCACCCCCAGAACCTCCGCCGCCGCGTCATACAGCTCCTGACGGGCGTGCGAGTAGCGGAGTTTGAAAACCGACCCGCCCACACCCGGGACGCCGCCGGAGGCCTCCGCCTCACTCACGTTCCACTGCGTAAGCCGCCACAGGGCCCGGAACTCGGCGTTCAACCGCCCCAGTTGCCGCCGGAGCACGGGATCGTCCCACCGCCCGTTCCGCCGCGCCTCGTGGGCCAACTCGCCCAACACCCGCCGACAGGCGACAACCTCACCCACAAAGGCCGTACCGCGCTCGAACGACAGCGTCACCATCGTCACGCGCCAACCGTCGTTTTCCTCCCCCACCCGGTTGCCGACAGGCACCCGCACCTCGTCGAGGAACACCTCGGCGAACTCCGCGGACCCGGCCAGCGTCCGCAACGGCCGTACGGTGATCCCCGCCGCGTCCATCGGCATCGCGAGCCAGCTGATACCCCGGTGCTTCGGCGCCGCAGGATCCGTCCGCACCAACAGCTCGCACCAGTCAGCGACTTCGGCGTGCGAGGTCCAGATCTTGGAACCGGTCACCACGTAGTCGTCGCCGTCCCGCCACGCGCGCGTGCGCAGTGCCGCGAGGTCGGAACCGGCGTCCGGTTCGCTGAAGCCCTGGCACCAGACCTCGTCACCGCGCAGCACGGGCGGCAGCCAGCGCTCCCGCTGTTCGGCCGTGCCCTCGGCGGCGATCGTCGGCCCGGCGTGCAACAGCCCCACGAAATTGGCCCCTACGTAGGGTGCGCCCGCCTTCTCGGTCTCCTCCAGGAAGATCAGGCGGGTGGTCGGGGACGCGTCCCAGTGCACATCGGCGTACCCGGCGTCGTACAACATCCGCTGCCAGCCGAGGTCGTAGCCGCGCCTGCCCGGCCAGTCGTCCGGCGACGGCTTCGAAGGCAGGGTGGGAAGCACCTTGCCCAGCCACTCCCGCAGGCGGGCCCGGTACTCGTCCTCCTCGGCCGTGTACGAGAGGTCCATTACTTGTCGAGGTCCAGACCCAGCATGCGGATCGCGTTGCCCCGCATCAGCTTGTAGACCGTCTCGTCGTCGAGGCCCTTCACATGGTCGAGGGCGACCTCCTTGGTGTGCGGGAAGGTCGAGTCGACGTGCGGGTAGTCGGTCTCGAAGGTCGCGTTGTCCCGGCCCACCACGTCCAGCGAAGCGACCCCGTGTTTGTCGCGGAAGAAGCAGCAGAACATCTGGCGGTAGTAGTACGTGGACGGCGGATCGGGGATGAGGTCGCGCACTCCGCCCCAGGCGCGGTGCTCCTCCCAGACGTCGTCGGCGCGTTCGAGGGCGTACGGGATCCAGCCCATCTGCCCTTCGGAGTAGGCGAGTTTGAGGGTCGGGAACTTCACCAGGACCCCGCTGAAGAGGAAGTCCATCATCGAGGCCATGGCGTTGTTGAAGGAGAGGGAGGCCTGTACGGCGGGGGGTGCGTCCGGGGAGGCGGCGGGCATCTGGGAGCTGCTGCCGATGTGCATGTTGACGACCGTGCCGGTCTCCTGGCAGACGGCGAAGAACGGGTCCCAGTAGCCGGAGTGGATGGACGGAAGGCCGAGGTAGGTGGGGATCTCGGAGAAGGTCACCGCGCGGACCCCGCGTGCCGCGTTGCGCCTGATCTCCTCGACCGCCAACTCCACGTCCCACAGAGGGATCAGGCACAGCGGGATGAGCCGGCCGCCGCTGTCGCCGCACCACTCCTCGACCATCCAGTCGTTGTAGGCGCGCACGCAGGCGAGCGCGACCTCCTTGTCGTGCGCCTCGGCGAAGGTCTGGCCGCAGAAGCGCGGGAAGGTCGGGAAGCAGAGGGAGCCCTCGACATGGTTGAGGTCCATGTCCTTGAGCCGCTCGGCCGGGTCCCAGCAGCCCCGCCGCATCTGCTCGCGGGTGATGCCCTCCAGGGTCATCTCGTCGCGGTCGAAGCCGACGGCGGCGATGTTGCGCTTGTACGGGAACTTGAGGTCCTCGTAGATCCACCAGTCGGTGGGCGGGCCGTCCGGGTCCATCGTGATCTGGTATTTGCCTGCCACGTAGGCGAGTTCGCCGATTCCGGCGGTGAGCGGCTGGGGGCCGCGCTCGCGGTACTTCTTCGGCAGCCAGGTCTCGAAGAGGTGCGCGGGTTCGATCACGTGGTCGTCGACGCTGATGATGCGGGGCAGTTCGGTGGCCATGGGTTCCCCTCCGGCGGGACGGTACTTATCTGATGACCCGTCAGATAGCATGTCACCTGACGAGTCGTCAGCCAAGGAGGGGGCACCATGAACGAGACGCCGCACTCCCTGAGTTCCGCCCGCACCCTGTGGGAACTGGTCGCCCGCCGCGCCGACTTGACCCCCGACCGCCCGGTCCTCCTCCAGGACGACCGCGCCCTGAGCTTCGGCGAGTTGCGGGACCGGTCGGAGCGGGTGGCGGCGGGCCTGTACGGCATGGGCGTACGCCCCGGCACGGTCGTCGCCTGGCAGCTGCCCACCCGCATCGAGACGGCCCTGCTCTCCTTCGCGCTGGCCCGCCTGGGAGCCGTACAGACACCGGTGATCCCCTTCTACCGGGACCGCGAAGTCGGCTTCGCGCTGCGGGAGTCGAAGGCGGAGTACTTCGCGGTGCCGGGCACCTGGCGCGGCTTCGACCACACGGAGATGGCACGGCGGCTCGGCGCGAAGGGGATCTTCGAGGCGTACGACGGAACTCAACTGCCGGACGGAGACCCGGCGTTGCTGCCGCCCCCACCCACCGACGGCACCTCCGTCCGCTGGATCTACTGGACCTCCGGCACCACCTCCGACCCCAAAGGCGTGCTGCACACGGACCGTTCACTGATCGCGGGCGGCTCGTGCCTCGCACACGCGCTGCGGCTGACGCCGGACGACGTGGGCTCGATGGCCTTCCCCTACGCGCACATCGCGGGGCCCGACTACACGGTGATGCTGCTGCTGTACGGCTTCCCGGCCGTGATGTTCGAGCAGTTCGCACTGCCGGACGCGCTGGAGGGGTACCGCAAGCACGGGGTGACGGTGGCCGGCGGCTCAACCGCCTTCTATTCCATGTTCCTTGCCGAGCAGCGCAAACAGCCGAGCACTCCAGTGATTCCTTCGCTACGGCTGCTCGCGGGCGGCGGGGCGCCCAAGCCGCCGGAGGTCTACCACTCCGTCGTACGGGAGATGAGGGTCCAACTCACCCACGGCTACGGCATGACCGAGGTGCCGATGATCACCATGGGCGACCCGGAGGACACGACGGAGAACCTGGCGACGACCGAGGGACGGCCGCCCGAGGGGATGGAGATACGGATCGCGGAGGGTGGCGAGGTGCGGCTGCGCGGGGAGGCCGTGTGCCAGGGGTACTTGGACCCGGCGCAGACGGCCGAGGCGTTCGACGGGGACGGCTTCCTGCGCACCGGGGACCTCGGAAAAGTGACCGCGAGCGGGCATCTCATCCTCACCGGGCGGCTCAAGGACGTGATCATCCGCAAGGGCGAGAACATCTCCGCGAAGGAGATCGAGGATCTGCTCGCCGCGCATCCGGACGTCGGTGACGTGGCCGTCGTGGGGCTGCCGGACGCGGAGCGCGGGGAGCGGGTGTGTGCGGTGGTCGAACAGCCGCCGGGTGCGGGTGAGTTGACCTTGTCCGCCGTGACGGACTATCTGCGCGCGGAAGGGCTGTCCGTGCACAAGCTGCCGGAGCAGCTGGAGATCGTGGACGCCCTTCCGCGCAACGACGCTTTGCGCAAGGTGCTCAAGTACATGCTGCGGGAACGCTATTCGGGTCCTGGGGCTATTCCGGGACGGTGAAGTAGCGGGCGAAGGAGGAGACGATCTCCGCCTCGCCGACCTTGCCGTCGCTGTCCGTGTCGAGGGCGTCGGCCGCCATGGCGGCGATGTCGTCGGGCACCCCGAGGGCCTTGAGGACGCGCACGGTGTCCGCGATGGTGGCCGAGCCGTCGCCGTCCGGGTCCGCGACGTCGAGGGCCGCGTGCAGGAAGGGGCGGCCGATCTCGGCGAAGCGCTCGGGGTTGTCACGCAGCCGCTTGACCGCTCCGTTCACGAACTCCTCGCGGCTGACGCGCTGGTCGCCGTCCCGGTCGGCGATGCCGGCCATGCCCTGCCAGAACGCCTCCGCGCCGATGTACAGGGCCTGGCCCTTGTCGGAGCGGGCCGCCGTACCGAACTCCGCGAGCAGCGCCTTGGCCGCCGAGCTGAAGTCCTCCCGGTCGATGAAGCCGTTGCCGTCCTGGTCGAAGGTGGCGAACCGGGCGGCGATCCGTCGCTCGTACTCGGTGCTGACCATGTGTTTCGGGCCGCCTTACTCATGTGGGGTGCACTTGGCAGGGAGCGTACGACGCCGGGGCGGGTCCGGGAGCGGAAAACGTCGCTTGTACCAAGACCGGGGAAATTCCGAAACAACGGCGTCACGCCACAGACCCCCGGCGTCACGCCGAGAGGGGGTCCGCCTCTTCCTCGGGGGACTCTTCTGTGGCCGTCATCACATCGGGGTAGACGTCGAAGAGGCGGCGCACTCCGAGGGCGCCGAGGACCCGGTTGACGTGCGAGCCGTCGACCGCGCCCTGGGCGGGCAGGACCACGCGCAGATGCCCCTGGCAGGAGCGGATCAGGCGGCGGGCCGCGATGAGCACGCCGACGCCGCTGGAGTCGCAGAACAGCACCTCGGAGAGGTCCACGACCAGGCTGTGGTGACCGTCGGCCACTACGTCGTGCACCCGCTGGCGCAGCACCGGCGAGGTCACCAGGTCCAGTTCGCCGGACACAAGGAGCACGGACCAGCCGCCGCGCTCGCCGTCGTTCACTTTGAAGGCCACCGTCGAGCCTTTCGCTAGCCGGAACTCCCGGAAACCGTCCGGAAACGGAAGCCGTACCTTCGCTTCCTTGCAGCGCGGCTGCCCAGCGGCGGTTCCCTGAAACCCGAAGACAGAAACGGAAACCGGCCCGAAGAGGCTTGTTTTAGTCGCCTTCGATCCTGTTCGATCAGTTGTGGACCGGGTGGGCAACCGTCCGCTACCACCCGCGCCCCTTCGGGGGCGTGCAATTGCACGAAGGGGCGTGCGCTGTCCGAGGTGCCGACTACATTCGAAGAGACGGTGGGCGCAGGCTTGACCCGGGCACGGACACGGTGAGGGGGCCGCATGGCGACAAAGGACGCACCGCCCCGATGGGACCGCAAGATGCAGCAGCGGCTCGCCCGCGGCGAGGCGGCGGCCCTCGGTGAGCTGTACGACCGCTTCGCCTCCCTCGTGCACGCCCTCGCCCACCGTGTCCTCGGCGACGAGCGGGCCGCCGACGGCATCACCCGCGAGGTCTTCGCCCACGTCTGGGAACACCCCGACACCTACGACCCCAAGCAGGGCCCGCTGCGCTCCTGGGTGGCCGCGCTGACCGCCCGCCTCGCCGTGCAGCGGCTGCGCGCCACCGAGACCGTCGCGCTCGCCCACAGCGGCGAGGGCTCCACCGAGGAACTGGAGCGCAAGGTCCGCCGCGCCTCCGTCGCCGCCCGCGCCGACTACATCGTCACGTCCATGCCCGCCCCGCTGCGGGCCGCCCTGGAGCTGGCCTACTTCCAGCGCCGCGACTACCGCCAGACCGCCGTCGACCTCGGCGTCACCGAGGACGAGGCCCGCCGCCGCCTGCGCCTGGGCCTCCAACTCCTGTCCACCGCCCACGACGCCGGCGCACCGCCGGAACCAGCGGGACCAGGGGGTGCGGTGTGAGCGACGCGAACGACGAGTACGAAGAGCACGACGAGCACGAGGCGTACGACGAGGGTTCGTCCAGGGAGGGTGGGAACGGGGGTGCGGTGCCGCCGCGCATCCCCATGCCCCGCGCCTCCGTGGAGGACACCGGGCGCCCGCTGCCCGAGCTCGACGAGTCCGCGTCCCGGCCCGCCCCGCTGGTACTGGAGCACCAGGTGCTGAAGGCACTGCTCGGCGCCTGGGCGCTGGCCGCCTGCTCGGCGGCCGAGACCGCGGCCGTCGAGGAGCACCTCGGCGAGTGCGGCTCCTGCGCGGACGAGGCCCTGCGCCTGCGCGGCGCGGTCGGACTCCTGCACCCCGTCGAGCCCCTCGACCTCG
>NZ_JAWOAI010000094.1:0-24144 GCF_033194735.1 Streptomyces sp. W16 | reverse complement strand
GAGGCACTGGCGGACGGCACGCACGGCACCCGGCGCCGGCAGGCCGCCGTGATGCGCGCCCGGGCACACGTTCTGGGCGGCGACGTGAGCTCGGGCCGTACGGCCCTGCTCGCGCTGCTGGACGAGGCGCGCGGCCGAACCGGCCCCGAGGAACGTCAGACGACGATGGAGATCGCGCAGGGCCTGTCCTGGACCGGCGACGGGGATCTCGCCCGCCGCGTGCTGGACACGGTGATCGAGGGGGTGCGCCGCGACAACGCCCCGGCCCTCCTGCCGTACGCGCTGCTGGCGCGGTGCCACGTGGAGATGTGGTCGCGCTGGCCGATGGCTCGCGCGGACGCCACCGAGGCGCTGCGCTGGGCGGAGGAGTTCGGCCATCTGGCGATGACGGGGTACGCGTTGATCCAGCTCGCCCGGCTGGACGCCCTGCACGGCGACTTCGCGGACTGCCGCAAGCGGGTGGCGCAGTACGAGCGCTGGTGCGGGAGCCGGCTGCGCGGCCTGGCCCTGTTCGCACGCGGTGCGCTCGGTACGTCCGCTTTCGCCGCCGGTGACGCCGAGGCGGCGCGTACGCACCTGGAGGCCGCGTTCGCGCTGGCCGACGAGATGGGACTGGTCAACCCCACTCTCATGCCGTGGGTGGCCGACCTCGCCGAGGCTCGTCTGCGCACGGGGGCGAGGGAGGAGGCCGTGGCCGTCGCGGACTGGCTGCGGGAGCGGGACACGGCGACCGGTCTGGCGTGGCCGGCGGCCGCTCACGCCCGATGCCGGGTGATGCTCGCGCGGTCCGCCGAGGAGGCCGCCGACTGGCTGGCCGTCGCTGAACGCGTCCATGCCGACAAGGAGATGGCCTTCGAGGCGGCGCGGACCCGGCTCGTCGCGGGAGAGGTGCTGCGCCGGTTCCGGCGGCCGTCGGCGGCACGGGAGCCGCTGCTGCTCGCGCAGCGGACGTTCACCGCGCTGGGCGCTGTTCCGTGGGCGGTCCGGGCCGAGGCGGAGATCGCGGCGACCGGACACCGCTCCGCCGTCCACGGGGACGAACCGCCTCCGGTGGCTCTGCTCACGCCGCAGGAGCTCCAGGTGGCGCGTGCCATCGGCGAGGGCCTCAGCAATGTGGAGGCGGCGGCGTCGCTCTTCCTGTCCCGCAAGACGATCGAAGCCCATCTCACCCGCGTCTACCGCAAGTTGGGCGTCCGTTCCCGCTCGGACCTGGCGCGCTGCCTGGCCCGTGCCGGGGTCACCGGGTAGCGGGCCGCGGGCGGTCGGGGTGCGGCGCAGTCCGGTGCGGGCAGGACGTGCGTGCTGCCCGCACCGGGTGGTTCAGGAGACCTGCGAGGCGTCGACCAGGACGACCCGGTGGTTGTACTGGATGGTGTAGTACTGGGCGGCGCCGGTGACGTAGGTGTCGCCCGTGACGAAGAAGTCGTCGGCGCTGACCGGCGGTTGGGTGGCCACGTAGGCCTGGCCGGCCGGGAAGGTGTAGAGGGTCAGGGGCTTCTGCGTGGACGGCGACAGGCCTGACGGGTACTCCGATGCCTGCGGGTAGCCGGAGCCGTACAGGGTCGCGGCCTGGTCGCCGGAGTGGACGACGGTGGCGTCCGGCGCGGCGCAGGTGTTGACGCCGTGGGGGTTGTAGAACCACACCTTCGATCCGCTGAACCAGATGGCGGTCCAGTCGCCGTCCACGTCGGCGACCACGAACTGCTGGCCGGCCGAGACGGTGCTGCCCCAGTCGTGGATCGAGTCGGTTCCCGCGCTCGCACCGGGGTGGATGGCCGGGTCGGCGAACAGGGGCGCGTCGGCGCCGGCGGCGGTGCGCACGGGAAGGAAGTCGGAGGGCGCGGTGGTCTCGGTGCACTCGGTGGTGGCACCGGTGGGGTCGTCGGCCGGGCAGACCTGGACGGTCTGCTCGTTGGTCGCGAACTCCGGGCTGATGGTGACCGCCGAGCCGACCGCCGGGACGTGCCGGGCGGCGCTGTGCGCACGGGCCCCCCTCGCCGGGGCGACCATGTCCATGAAGGCCGTCCAGTCCCAGTAGGGGCCGGGGTCCCAGTGCATGCCCCTGATGTAACTGTCCTGCGGGCCGGGCACGTTGTCGTGACCGATGATGTGCTCGCGGTCGAGCGGGATGTCGAACCTCGCGGCGAGGTACTTCACCAGATCGGCCGTCGCCCGGTACTGCGTCTGCGAGTACCAGGTGGCACCGTGCGCGGCGTAGCCCTCGTGCTCGATGCCGATCGAGTGCATGTTGAACCAGTAGTTGCCGGCGTGGAACGCGATGTTCTTGGTGGGCGTCATCTGCGTCACGGCCCCGTCCGAGGCCCGCATGACGTAGTGCGCCGAGTCGCCGGAACCGGCTGTCTGGAAGGTCTTGATCGCGGCGTCGTAGGACGACTCGGTGTCGTGCAGGACGATGTACTTGATCTGCACTCCGTCGCCGGGCCGGCCCGCCACCTGCCCGTTGGAGGCGGCAGCGGCGAGGAACGTGCAGTCCACGGTGGGCGGGCACTCGGTGTCGGTGTCCGTCACGGCGGCCTTCAGCTTCAGCTCGGACAGCTGCTGCGTCTCGGGGTGGACCGCGCGCCGCGCCGGGAGTCGGACGCGCTGTCCGTCGACGGTGGTGCGGGAGGCGCCCGTCGTCACGGTCTCGAAGACGCGGTCGGCGAAGAGCTGTGCGGCCTTCTTGTCCGACGACTGGCTGTACTTGGCCACCGCCCCGTACCAGTCGGCCGGGTCGGCGGATCCCTTCCCGGTCAACTCCTTCTGGTACGAGGCCAGTAGGGCTGCGCCGGCTCGGATGTTCTCGCCGTCGTCGGTGCGCAGTTTCGCCGCCGGAGTGCCGGTGAGTTCGGCCGCCGCGTCGAGGGTGTGCAGGGCCGGGTCCGCCGTCAGCTCGGCGAGGTCACCACGGCCGGCCGCGCCCGCCGCGCCCCCGGACACCATCTTGGCGGTGACGTCCGTGAGGTTCATCGGGCCGAATCCGCCCGAGGTGTTGTACTGCCCGTCGTGGTCGTCCCACTGGGACTCCTGGTACGACACGGCCAGCAGCACCGGCAGCGGCACACCGAACTCCTTCGCGGCGTCGGCGAAGGAGGACTGCCGGTCGGCGGTGGAGGAGGGCTGGGCGGCCTGCGCCATCGACGGCAGAGCGGCGAAACAGCCCGCGGCCACGACGCCGCCGGCCAGAATCCCGGCCAGCGACTTCCGAGAGGATCTTGAACGCGAGGATTCCTGCAACGAACTTCCCTTGCACGTAGTGCCCGGATACAGACGTACGGGGCGACGCCTGCCTTCATCGGCTCCCACAACTGGTCAGTGTTGGAGCGTAGTTGACCGGAAAGCAGGAGCGGCACAGCACCGCCGCAACGCAGGATCACGCAAGAAGTTGCGCATCTTGCATTCGCTTGCAGCCCCAGAGCGCAAGCGCGCAAGCATCGTCGAGTCTGGCGAAAATCGTGCCGCCCAGGCTGTAGACCTGTCCATGTCACTCTGCAATATTTCGATGAAACAACGCAAAATCCTGCCTACCGAACATGCCACCCCTGCACCACTCCGTCAGGAATGAGCCGCCCTCGCCGCCCCACCGGCGCGCGAGCCTCCGCAGGAAGCGACCCCCGCATGACTCGACACAAGCAGAGATCCCCCGGGCGGCGCGCAGCGACCGCCGCGCTCGCCGCCACCGTCATGGTTCTGGGCCTGCCCGCCGTCGCCGCGCACGCGGCCGGTGGCCCCAACGCCGCAGCCGACGCCAGGACTTCGGCGGGCAGCACCCGTGGAAAGCACACCGCCGCGAACATCACCGACGGCGACCTCGACACCTACTGGCAGGCCGGAAAGAAGTCGGCCCAGTGGGTGCAGACCGACCTCGGCAAGAGCAAGCGCGTCCGCCAGGTCGTGCTGCGGCTGCCGGAGGGCTGGCAGTCCCGCAAGCAGACGTTCGCGCTCCAGGGCAGCGACGACGGCAAGAGCTTCGCCACCCTCAAGTCGTCGGCGCAGTACGTCTTCGGCCCCGCCAATGACAACACGGTGAAGGTCTCCATCCCCGCGACGCTCGCCCGTTACGTACGCGCCGACTTCAGCGCCAACTCGGTCGCCAGCACAGCCCAGTTGGGCGAGATGCAGGTCCTCACGACCGCCGCGTCGACCCCCAACCTCGCCCAGGGCAAGCCCTTCAGCGAGAGTGGGCACGCCGATGTCTACGGCGCGGCGAACGCCGGTGACGGCAACCGCGACACCTACTGGGAGAGCACGAACAACGCCTTCCCGCAGTGGCTCCAGGTCGACCTCGGCTCGTCGGTGAAGATCAACCAGGTGACGCTGCGGCTGCCCAGCGGCTGGCCGAGCCGCAGCCAGACCTTCAAGGTCCAGGGCTCGACGGACAACCAGAACTTCACCGACCTGACGGCCTCGAAGGCGTACACCTTCGACAGTTCCAACGACCAGTCGACGACGATCAGTTTCGACACGACCACCACGCGGTACGTGCGTGCGCTGTTCACCGCCAACACGGGCTGGCCCGCAGGGCAGGCGTCCGAGCTGGAGGTCTACGGGCCGGTCACCGGCGATACCCAGGCGCCCACCGCCCCGTCCAACCTGGCCTACACCGAGCCGGCCACCGGGCAGATCAAGCTGACCTGGAGCGCGGCCACCGACGACACGGCCGTCACGGGCTACGACGTCTACGCCAACGGCCAGTTGAGGGCGAGCGTCGCCGGGAGCGTGCTGACCTACACCGACACCCAGTCCGCCGCCGACGACGTCACCTACTTCGTGCGGGCCAAGGACGCGGCGGGCAACGTCTCCGCCAACAGCAACAGCGTGACCCGCAAGGGAACGAGCGGCGACACCCAGGCGCCCACCGCGCCCGGCAGCCTCGCCTACACGCAGTCGGGCAGCGACGTGAAGCTCACCTGGCAGGCGTCGAGCGACAACGTCCAGGTGACCGGCTACGACGTGTACGCCAACGACCAGTTGCTCAAGTCCGTTGCGGGTGACGTGACTTCGTACACCGACACCCCGTCGGCGACGGCCACGGTCACCTACTACGTGAAGGCGAAGGACGCCGCCGGGAACGTGTCGGTGGCGAGCAACAGCGTCACCCGGGCCGGGAACGGTGCCGGGTCCGACCTCGCGCAGGGCAAGCCCATCGAGGCGTCCTCGTACGTCTTCACCTATGTCGCCGCGAACGCCAACGACGGCCAGATCGCGACCTATTGGGAGAGCGGGGGCGGTGCCTACCCGGCGACCCTCACCACCAAGCTGGGGGCCAACGCCGACCTGAGCCAGGTCGTCGTCAAGCTCAACCCGGACGCAGCCTGGTCCACGCGCACGCAGAACATCCAGGTGCTCGGCCGTGACCAGGACGCGACCGCGTTCACGAGTCTTGTCGCGGCGAAGGACTACACGTTCAACCCGGCCACCGGCAACACGGTGACGATCCCGGTCTCCGGCGCGGCGGCCGACATCCAGCTCAAGTTCGCCTCCAACACGGGCGCCCCTGGCGGGCAGGTCGCCGAGTTCCAGGTGATCGGCACCCCGGCCGCCAACCCCGACCTGAAGGTCACCGGTATCACCAACTCGCCTGCGGCTCCTGTCGAGTCGGACGCCATCAGTCTCTCCGCGACCGTCACCAACAGCGGCAGCAAGGCGTCCAAGGCCACCGACCTGAACTTCACGCTCGGCGGCACCAAGGCCGCCACCGCCGACGTCCCGGCCCTCGCGGCAGGCGCGTCGGCGACGGTCACGGCGAGCATCGGCACCCGGGACGCGGGCAGTTACCCGCTCGGCGCCGAGGTGGACCCGTCGAACAAGGTCATCGAGCAGAACGAGGGCAACAACACCTTCACCCGCTCCGACGCCCTCGTCGTCAAGCCGGTCTCCAGCTCCGACCTGGTCGCCGCACCGGTGGCCTGGACCCCGTCCAGCCCCTCCGCGGGCGACAACGTCACGTTCAGCGTGGCGATCAAGAACCAGGGATCGGTCGACTCGGCCGCCGGCTCCCACGGCGTGACACTCACGGTCCAGGACGCGAACGGCGCCACCGTCAAGACACTCACCGGCTCCTACAGCGGCACCATCGCCTCCGGCCAGACGACCGCACCGGTCGCCCTCGGCTCGTGGACGGCCGCCAACGGCAAGTACACCGTCAAGACGGTCATCGCCGACGACGCCAACGAACTCCCCGTCAAGCGGACCAACAACACCACCACACAACCCCTGTTCGTCGGCCGCGGCGCCGACATGCCGTACGACATGTACGAGGCCGAGGACGGCACGATCGGCGGAGGCGCCACGGTCGTCGGCCCGAACCGGACCATCGGCGACATCGCGGGCGAGGCGAGCGGCCGCAAGGCGGTGACCCTCAACTCGACCGGCCAGTACGTCGAGTGGACCACCCGCGCGGCGACCAACACCCTGGTCACCCGCTTCTCCATCCCCGACGGCACCGACTCCACCCTCGACGTCTATGTGGACGGCCAGTTCCTCAAGGCGATCGACCTCACCTCCAAGTACGCCTGGCTGTACGGCAACGAGACCGCGCCCGGCAACTCGCCCAGCGCCGGAACCCAGCGCCACATCTACGACGAGGCGAACCTCCTGCTCGGCAGGACCGTCCCGGCAGGCTCCAAGATCCGCCTCCAGAAGGACGCGGCCAACACCTCCACGTACGCCATCGACTTCGTCAACACCGAGCAGGCGACGGCGATCCCGAACCCGGACCCGGCCGCCTACGCGGTCCCGGCCGGCTTCTCCCAGCAGGACGTGCAGAACGCGCTCGACACGGTCCGCATGGACACCACGGGCAAGCTCGTCGGCGTCTACCTGCCCGCCGGGGACTACGAGACGTCCAGCAAGCTCCAGGTCTACGGCAAGGCGGTCAAGGTCGTCGGAGCCGGGCCGTGGTTCACCCGCTTCCACGCCCCCGCCTCGCAGGAGAACACCGACATCGGCATCCGGGCCGAAGCCACCGCCAACGGCTCGACGTTCTCCGGCTTCGCCTACTTCGGCAACTACACGTCCCGAATCGACGGCCCGGGCAAGGTCTTCGACTTCTCCAACGTCTCCAACATCACCATCGACAACATCTGGGTCGAGCACATGGTGTGCATGTACTGGGGCGCCAACACCGACAGCATGACCATCGAGAACTCCCGCATCCGTGACACGTTCGCCGACGGCATCAACATGACGAACGGCTCCACGGACAACCACGTCGTCAACAACGACGCCCGCGCCACGGGCGACGACAGCTTCGCCCTCTTCTCGGCGATCGACGCGGGCGGCGCCGACGAGAAGAACAACCTCTACGAGAACCTGACGTCGACCCTCACCTGGCGTGCGGCCGGTATCGCCGTATACGGCGGCTACAACAACACCTTCCGCAACATCAGGGTCGCCGACACCCTGGTCTACTCCGGCATCACGATCTCCTCGCTGGACTTCGGCTACCCGATGAACGGCTTCGGGACCGATCCGACGACGATCGAGAACGTCTCCCTGGACAGAACGGGCGGCCACTTCTGGGGCTCCCAGGTCTTCCCCGCCATCTGGGCGTTCTCGGCCTCCAAGGTCTTCCAGGGCATCCGGGTCAACGACGTCGACATCGACAACTCCACCTACGGCGGAGTGATGTTCCAGACCAACTACGTAGGCGGACAACCGCAGTTCCCGGTGAAGGACACGATCTTCACCGACATCTCCATCACCAACTCCAAGAAGAGCGGAGACGCGTTCGACGCCAAGTCAGGGTGGGGCATCTGGGCCAACGAGCTGCCCGAACCCGGTCAGGGACCGGCCGTCGGTTCGGCCACCTTCGTCAACCTGCGGATGAGCGGCAACGCCCAGGACATCCGCAACACCACGTCCACCTTCACGATCAACGTCCAGTAACTCCCGCCGCCAGAAGCTGAAGCGGGGCCGCCCTTCCTGACAAGGGCGGCCCCGTTTCGCTGTGCGTGTGTCCGTGCCTACCAGCCGACGGCGACCAGGAGCCACTGCGGACTGGCGTGCGAGATGAAGGAGGACTGGCCCGCGACATCGTCGTAAGGGAAGCCGTAGGCAAGCTGGTTGATGGCGTTGTCGTGCCAGAACTTGGCGTAGTAGTTCGCGGGCGCCGCCTTGTAGAACTGCGCCGGGTCGGACTGCTGCGACGCCGGCAGGGTCGCCACATGGCGGTTGAGGGCGGCGCACATGTTGGGGTCGGCCGACAGCGAGGCGGCGCAGCCAAAGATGTCGGAGGTGGCCGCGTTCACGCCGACCGACTGGGCGTACGACGTGAAGTAGCCGGCGTTGGCGCCGCCCGCGCGGAAGCTCGGGTCGCTGCCGGGCGCGATGATCCGGTACGGCGCCTGGGTCTGGGCCAGCACCTTGAACTGGGCCGGCACCGCGTCGGTGAACCGCTGGAAGGTGGTGGCGCGGTCCTCGGCGAAGGTCGCCCGGTTCTCGCCGACCTCGGTGTCGTAACCGTCCTTGCTGTGCAGGCGCATGGCGAGCTTGAGGCCGAAGGCGTCGACGCGGGTGGTGTTGCCGTTGAAGACGTTGCTGCCGACCGTGAACTCGATGAAGTCGTAGTAGGAGCTGGTGGGCGAGCCCAGGTAGAAGTACATGCGGCCCGCGGAGTTGGCGGGCATGTCGAGGTAGGGCTGCTCGGCGATGGAGTGCGTCTGCCCGTTGAAGCTCCAATACACCTGGCTGTCGGGGTACTTGCCGTTGGTGCGGTTGAGGATCTTCACCTCTACCGCGTTGTTGGCCGCCGGTATGTCGGTGGTGCTGCCCCAGAAGTCGTCGGGCGGGGTGGTGCTTCCGGGGCCGTAGACCTGGAACTCCCAGAGGGAGTAGCCCCATTGGGTGGCCCGGGCGGTGCCGTAGACGCGGACGTAGCGCCCACTGCCCGTGACGGTGATGTTCTGGGTGCCGCCCGTCGAGGTGGTGGTGGAGTAGACGGTGGTCCAGGTGCTGGCGTCGGTCGAGGTCTGGATCTGGTAGCCGGTGGCGTAGGCGGCCTCCCAGTTCAGCGAGACGCGGGAGAGCTGCTGCACGGAGCCCAGGTCCACCCGCAGCCACTGCGGATCGGCGAAGGCGGAGGACCAGCGGGTGCCGGTGTCGCCGTCTACGGCGGCGCTCGCGGGGAAGGACGCGTTCTCGGTCGAGGACGCGGTGGCGGGCCGCCCCTGGGACAGCAGTTGGTCGGCGGCGCGGGCGGGCGAGGGGGTCAGGGCGGCGAAGCAGGCGACGATCAGGACGACGACCAGACCGAGAGCGGTGCGGGAACGTACGGCGGCGGGTGAAGGTCTGCCGAGTGGGCCGGATACGCCGGCGGAGGTCTGCATGGGGGGTCTCCTCAGGTTTGGGAGCGCTCTCCCCGGGTTGTAGCCGCGCCTCTGCCCGACGTCAACAACTGAAGCCGAACTCATGGCAGTTCGGGGAGATCGTGCGCGTGGCTGCGCGGCTCCGTTCAGGAACCGACCGCATTACTCGCCCCAACTCACCGTTTCTCTCCATGACTTGACGCGTCTGGTATGGACCTTCACGGTGGCCGTGGGAGTGGTGTCGGTGCGCTGTCGGCCGTCGGTGGCGGTGTCGTCGAGGTGTCGGTGGTCTGTCGGCGGGGCCTGGGACGTTCTGCGGAGGTCCTGCCGGGCGTCCATCCGGCAGGCGTGAACATACGAGGAATCACTATGACCACTCACGTCACGATCATCGGTGCCGGGCTCGGCGGTCTCACACTCGCCCGCGTCCTGCACGTCCGCGGAATCCCGTCCACGGTCTATGAGGCGGAGTCCTCCGCGGCGGCGCGTACACAGGGCGGACTGCTCGACATCCGCGACTACAACGGCCAACTGGCCTTGCAGACAGCCGACTTGATGGACGAGTTCCGCGGTCTCGTCCTGGAGGGACGGCAGGCGATGCGGCTCGTGGACCGGGACGGGAAGATCCTTTTCGACCAGCCGGACGACGGTACCGGTGGCAACCCCGAAGTGCAGCGCGGCGAACTGCGGCAGATGCTGCTCGACTCGCTCCCGGCCGGCACCGTCCGGTGGGGGCACAAGGTCAGCGGTGTCCGTGCCCTCGGCGACGGCCACCACGAGGTGTCCTTCGCCGACGGCGCCACCGTCACCACGAGCCTGCTGGTCGGCGCGGACGGCGCCTGGTCACGCGTCCGGCCGCTGCTGTCCGACGCGGTACCCGAGTACATCGGCATCTCGTTCGTCGAGACCTATCTGTTCGACGGCGACACCCGGCACCCCGCCGGCGCGAAGACCGTCGGCGGCGGAGCGCTGATGGTGCTTGAGCCGGGAAAGGGAATCCTGACTCACCGGGAGCGCGGCGGGAACCTGCACACCTGGGTGCTGCTCTCCAGGCCGCAGGACTGGTTCGCCGGTATCGACTTCACCGATCCCGCCGCGGCCACCTCCCGGATCGTGCGGGAATTCGACGGCTGGGTGCCGGAGCTCACCTCCCTGATCACCGACGGTGAGACCCCTCCGGTCCTGCGCATGCTGCACACCTTGCCCATCGACCACCGGTGGGACCGGACAGCGGGTGTGACCCTGCTCGGCGACGCCGCCCACCTCTCGGCCCCGAACGGCGAAGGCGCCAACCTGGCCATGTACGACGGCGCCGAACTCGGCAAGGCCATCGCCGCACACCCCGACGACACGGAGACCGCGCTCACCGAGTACGAGCAGGCCCTGTTCCCCCGCAGCGCGGCAGCCGCCGCCGATGCCCCCGATCTCTACGAGATGCTGGGGGACGACACACCCCACAACCTGATCGACAAGTTCACCGGGAACTAGGTGTATTGGCACCAGTCGCTGGCGCAGGGCTGTAGGTAGGCCCGTTCGTCGAGCAGGGTGCGGTTGTTCATCCCGGTGCCGGGACGTTCCGGCTCATCCCAGGAAGTTCAACCGCACCTGACGGCTGGGGTTGTCCCGCAGCGCCGACACGATGCCGCCGTGGCTGCGGCCGTCCGCCGTCGGAGTTCCCGCGGGGCTAGGGCCTGTCCGACGGATCAGGTCGCAGGAAAGTGACGGTGCCTGATCAGCTCCGGTGAGCGGGGCGTGGTGCGTGCAGCTGCAAGGCGGAGGAGGGAGTCGACGCGATGGGGGTCCCCCCGGTCGAGCGAAGCCGAGACTGGGGGAGTCGGCGACCGACGACAACGCCGCTGGGGGTCCCCCACGCCCTTAAGGCAGTGGGGGAGTGCGTGCCACGCCCCGCGTCTGCGACGGGATCCGCCGGACAGGCCCTAGTGTCTGCCGGGTGAGCACAGACGACGCGAACCGGCGGTGGACACGGTCCATGCCCGAGGCCTACGAACGCCACCTGGTGCCGGTCTTCTTCCACCCCTTCGCCATCGACCTGGCCGCCAGAGCAGCCGCGCTGCGCCCCCGCACCGTCCTGGAGCTCGCCGCCGGAACCGGAGCGTTGACCTCGGCCCTGCTCACGGCGGTGCCCACGGCCTCGGTGGTGGCGACCGATCTCAACGAAGCGATGGTCACCGCAGGATCGGCACGGGAACCGGGTGCGGAGTGGCGGCAGGCGGACGCCCAGGACCTGCCCTTCGAGGACGGCAGCTTCGACCTCGTCGTGTGCCAGTTCGGGGTGATGTTCTTCCCCGACCGGCCCGCTGCCTACGCCGAGGTGCGCCGGGTCCTGACCCCGCAGGGGCGGTTCTTGTTCAACAGCTGGGGCCCGCTGGCCTCGCACGGATTCGGGGCCGCCTTCCAGACTGCCCTGGAACAGTCCATGCCCGACGGAGCCCCACCGTTCCTGAAGGACGTGCCCCACGGCTACTCCGACCCGGCCGTGGTCACCGCGGACCTCACGGCCGCCGGACTGACCCTGGCCGGCGCCGAGGAGGTCACGCTGGAAGGCGTCGCGGAGTCCGCGGCCTCCGTCGCCACCGGGTTCCTCACCGGCACACCGGTGAGCGCCGCCGTACAGGCCCGCGAAGACGCGAAGGCCCTCCAGGCCGCCGTCACACAGAAGATGACGGACCAGCTCGGCACCGGGCCCGTGACGGCGCCGATGACCGCGACCATCTACACAGCGCACCAGTAGGCATGGCCCTCCCCATCCGCTGAGCACGGCCACCGGAACCGGGCGCGGCTCCGGCCTGGGCGTGTAGCGCCGGGTCGTGGAGGGAGCTATCTCGCCGCTGCACTGATTCGGCGCCGCCAACTCCCGCCGCACAGCGCCGACTTGACCGGTCTGCGCGGGTGCGGGAGAAGGGGGCGGTGGAGATCGCGGAGCGAGGTGGGGCGGTCACAGTGCGGTGACGTCGGTTCGCCGGTTGTCCGGCTTGAACGGCAGCGCGGTGACCGTCGCCCGGATCTCCCGCTGGGGGGTGCCCGGTCGGCCCCACAGGACGACGACCTCCGTGCCGGGTGCCGTGTGGGCGGCGTCGAGTACGCACAGGGAGATCATCGCCCGCAGGGTCGGGCTCACCGTGCGGCCCGTGGCCACGCCCACCGGATCGCCCGACACCAGCACCTGGTCGAAGTGGGGGCCGCGCGAGCGGGGCAGTTCCATCTGGTCGGGCAGCTCGGCGCCGCTCAAGAGCGAGGTGAGGACGGCGGAGACATCCTGTCCGTGCCAGCGCAGACCGACCAACTGACGGCCGGGAACGCCCTTTTCGGCGTCCTCGACCAGAGCGTCCCGGCCGATGAAGTCGCGGTCGGGGACGCCCTTGCGGAACCCCCAGCCGAGTTCGCCCGGCTTGCGGAAGTAGTCGGTCACCCCGCCCGCCGGGACGAAACTGCCGCTGGGCGTGCCCTTGCGGAACTGCCTCGGCGCACCCGGCGTGAGGATCGACGCCGGCAGATAGTCCAGACCGTTGGTCGCGATCCCGGCCTCGATGTGCTGAACAGGCTGGGCGCGGAAGCCGAGTTGGCGGATGCCGACGTCCTGCCCGCTCGCCACGACCGCCGCCCAGATCGCGTTGGCGTGTCCGGCCGGCCCGTGCAGCTCGTACCCCAGCTCGCCCGAGATCCCGGTGCGCAGGACCCGTACCGGGATCCCGTCGACCGTCGACATACGACTGCGGCTGAAGCCGATGTCGCGGAGATCGTCGCCCGTCAGCTTCTCCAGCGCGGCCAGGGACGCCGGGCCCTGGATGCCGAAGATGAACAGGTCGGGGCTGACGTCGGTCGCCGCCGCGTCCCAACCACCCTGGCTCAGCTGCCACAGCAGCCAGTCGCAACTGCCCGCGGTGTAGAGGAACTCCTCGGCGCCGAGTCGGCACAGCACACCCTCGGACGCGATCCAGCCGTTCTCGTCGAGCTGTACGTGATGCTTGATCTGCCCGGTCTCGAAACGGGCCAGGTCCCGCATCCCCAACCGGCTCAGGAACGCGAGCGCCTGCGGGCCGTGCACCCTCACCTTGTGCAGCGAGGTCCAGTCGCCGACATAGCACGACCCGACATGCACGGCGCTCTCCTCGACCCAGTCCGAGTACTCCTCGGGGAGCAGGAGCTGAGCGAACCGGCCGTAGGTGCCCCGCGTGTTGCCCTCGTCCTGGGCTGCGGCGGCCGGGCTGAACATCGCCGGCCGCTCTGTGATGAACGGTGCCTCGTTCAGCCGGAGGACCGCTTCGTAGGTACTGCGCTGTTGTGCGACCAGGTCCATTTCACACTCCATCGAGTGGACGTCATCGTCCAGAGCGTCGTCGGGGCACCGGCCACCGACTAGATCGATTAAGTCGGACGGTAACAGCCGGTTTCGGACAAGGCGAGAGTCGTGACGCACCGGTGATCGGTCCCCCAGCGCAAGCAATGCGGAACTTCTGCGCAACGCCGGGTGGTTCAGGACCTGCGGCGCACGCGTCGCCGTACCGGCAGCTGCAGCTGCAGCAGGTCCGTGCCCAGCACCATCGATCCGCCGAAGTCGGCCCGGCGTGCGCTGTCGCGGAGCAGGCGGCGCCAGGTCGCGTCGGAGACCACGGTCTGCTGTCCCGGGCCGAGGTGGGTGGCGAGCAGTGTTCCCGCGTCCGACTCGGCGGCGATCCGGCCCAGTTGCGCCACGTCCGTGTGGGTGGAGGTGATGTGGTCGATCAGCGCCTGGGGCAGGCCGAGACTCGCGAGACCCGCCGGGTACAGGGCCTCGTGGACCAGGACGTCCGCGTGCGCCGCGAGCCTGATGATGTTCGGGGTCGGTGCCGTGTCGCCGGAGAAGACGACGCTTCCGTGGTCCGTGTCGAAGCGGTAGGCGTAGGCGGGGAACACCGCGCCGTGCGGGACGAGGACGGCGGTGACCTTCATGTCGTCGTTCTCCATGACGGTGAACGGCGCCATGGCCGGCGCGGAGTTCGTCGCCGAGGCGCCGACACCCGACGGCGGCAGTACGTCGTGGACGTTGAGCATGGTCGCCGGGTCGATTCCCGCGTGCTCGGTCATGAAGAAGGTCGGCGAGGCCGCGTACGCCTGACCGGCCAGCTTCGTCATCTCGACGGTGCCCGGCACGGGTCCCGGAGCGCCGGTGACCGTCGAGGCGATGCCTGCGGAACCGGGGCCGTAGACCTCGATCGGGCTCTGGAAGCCCTGCGCGCCCGCGGCGCCCGCCGACAGCAGCGGGAACGAGTAGTAGTCGACGATGTGGTCGGAGTGCAGATGGGTCAGGAAGATTCCGGCCAGCGACGGCATCGACAGACCGGCGCGCAGGTATTGCGTCACCGCTCCGCGTCCACAGTCGACGACATACGTTCTGCCGTTCACAGTCAGCGCCGACGAGATGCCGTACCGGTTCGCCAGAGGCGGCGGCCCGCCGTTGGTGCCGAGCAGCGTCACGGACAGGCCGCTGCCGGAGGACACGGATCCGGTGTTCGTCGCCGCCGCGGCCGGCTCGGCGCCGAGCAGTGGTACGGCGACGGCAGCGGCGGATGCCGCCATCGCGCCCAGCATCGTCCGGCGGGACGTCGGTTCACCCAGGGGTTCGCACATGAAGAGACAGCTCCTTCGCGGCTCGATTCGCGTTGCCACAGTGGCCACACCGAGCACACCTGTCCACCATCCGGTAGAAAATATGAGCTACCGGGGCGAACCATAAGGTTTCGCTCCGTGCAAGTGTCGGCGGATGTCAACGGCCGATCGTGGGAATCGGGTTCTCCGCGAACCACTGGGTGAGGAACTCCAGGAAGACCGTGACCTTGCGCTGGGTGCCCGGCCCGGGCCCGTGGATCGCGTAGAGCGGCCGGTCGGGTGCCGCCAGGTGGGGAAGCTGAATCTGGAGGGCCCCGGAGACGAGATCGTCGTAGGCGGACCGCTGGGGCAGCAGGGCGATGCCGCGCCCGTGGACGGCCGCCTTCTGCAGGGCGATGTAGGAGTTGGACGAGAAGGCCACGTTGCGGATCTTGTGCAGCGTGGAGGTGGGGCCGTGCCCGATGCGCCAGACCGGGTCGTTGACGTGCACCAGGCAGTCGTGGGCGGCCAGGTCATTGGGGTGTGTCAGGGGGCCGTGTTCGTCGATGTACGTTTTCGACGCGCACAGGACGAAGGGCAGCGAGGCGATCTTCTTCAGCCGGACATTGGAGTCCCGGAGGTCCCGGGTATGGAACGCCAGGTCGAAACCGCCGTCCAGGAAGTCGTACGTCCGGTCGGACATGCCTCCCAGCTCGAACCGGATCTGGATTTTCGGGTGCGTAGCGGAGAAGGCGGCGATGGCGTCCCCCAAGTCCAGGCTCCCTATCCACTTCGGGCAGATGATGCTGAGCACTCCCTCCGCCCGGTCGTGCAGATCCGCGATGCTGGAGTCCTCGGCGTCGATCTCCTTGATGATGCGGGAGGCGAACTCGGCGTAGCGCAGGCCCGGTTCGGTCAGGCTCACCGAGCGGGCCGTGCGGTTGACCAACCGGACGCCGACCTGTCGCTCCAGCTCGGCGACATGCCGGGACACGAGTGACCCCGACGACCCCAGCGCCTTGGCCGCACCGCTGAAGCTGCCGAGGTCGGCGACGATGACGAAACAGCGCATGAGGAGCAGGCGGTCCATGGCGGTCCTCCGGTCGTCCATGGCACCGGTGTCCCTCCGGGCCGCGTCGAACATGGGGCGATGCAGTTGGGCGGAGCCGTCTCGCAGGCGACGAACCTGGACGGCAGGCGACGGCAAGGCGGAAGACCGTCAGGGTCACGTCGGCGACAGCCTTTGCCGTTACTATATCGATCTAGCGATTGTAGCTTCGTCGGAGCCGGCAGAGAAGCCGGCCGGCTCTCCGGCATCCGCGTCAACCTGATCCGCTTCGGCTCCTTCGTCGCCTCCGACACCCTGTTGTCGCCGGTCTTCGCCTCGGTCTCCTACGGAGGTGTCCTGGTCGCAGCGGTCACCATCTCGACCTTGCCGCGCCGCCGCGGTCCGTGACCGGCCCGCCGGCACCAGCGGGCAGGCACCTAACATGGCCGGTGTGAGGATGACTGCGACCGACCGGCGACAACTCATCACGCGGGCTGCGGGTGAGCTGTTCATCGCGCGCGGCTACGCCGGTGTCTCCATGGAGGACGTCCTGACGGCGGTGGGCGGCTCCAAGGCGACCCTCTACCGCTATTTCACCGACAAGAGCGCCCTGTTCCGCGCGTCCGTGGAGGCGCTGTGCGACGAGTGGTCCCAGCCGCTGCACACGTTCACGCCTGGCAGCGAGAACCTCACGGAAACCCTGGTCGCGCTCGGTGAACACTTCGCCGGCGTCGTCCTCACGCCCGAGGCGATCGCCCTGCACCGCCTGGTCACCTCGGAGGCCGTACGCATTCCCGGGCTCGGCGAGGTCTTCGCCGAGCACGGGCCGAACGCGGGCCACGCGGTGCTCGGGCGCTGCCTCCAACAGGCCTGCGACGACGGCCTGATCAAGGTCGAGGACCCGGTGCGAGCTGCGGAACAGCTCTACCAGGCCATGCTCGGCCACGCCCAGATGCGACTGCTGACGGACGCACCGGTCAAGCTGACCGACGCCGAGATCCATGCGTCCATCAACGAGGCGGTACGGGTCTTCCTGCACGGCGTCTCCGTCGACCCGGTCTGACCTTCCCCACGGAGCCCGCCGCAGCCGGCACATGCCTTGCCCTCGAAGCGTACTGGACCGTACAGTACGGTCGCCCGAGTGTCAGGCGTGAAGGGACGGCCGATGCCGACGACGACGATCCGAGCCGAACATGTGGGAAGCCTGTTGCGCCCCGAGGAGCTGCTGGCGGCACGCGCCGCACACCGGCGCGGCGCGCTCACGGACGAGCGGCTCGCGGAGCTGGAGGACCAGGCCGCGGCAGCCGCGGTGAAACTGCAACAGGACGCCGGGATCCAGGTCTTCACCGACGGCGAGGTACGCCGGGACGACTTCATGGCCTCCGTGGTGGAGACGGTCGGCGGGCTGGCACCCGCCGAGGAGTCATCGGCCCGTCCGCGCTGGATCCGCGACAGCGACGGCGCCGAACTCGACGGCGACGTCGCGTCGGTGGCCATCACGGCGCCCCTGTACCGGCGGACACCGCTGTCCCTCGCGGAGGCGCGCTGGCTGTCCGGGAACGCACCGGGACCGTACAAGATCACCATGGCCAGTCCGACGATGGTCGCGGGCTTCTGGCGGCCGGGCGTGTCGGACGACGTCTATCCGACCCGGCGGGACGCGGTGGCGGCGCTGGCCGACATCTACCGGCAGGACATCGCCGACCTGCTCGACGCCGGCGTCTCCTGGCTGCAGCTCGACTCTCTCGCCTACTGGGCCAACATCGACCCCGAGGCCGCGCGGATGCGCCGGGTGACGGACCTGGAGGGGCATCTCTCCCACATCATCGACACGGACAACGGCCTGATCCGGTCCGCCCGTTCGCGGCGCCCCGGCATGACCGTGGCCATGCACTTCTGCCGGGGCAACATGCGCAGCGCCTGGTCCGCCCGGGGCGGCTACGAGCCCATCGCCGAGCGGGTGTTCGGCGAGGTCGAGGTCGACCGCTTCCTGCTGGAGTACGACACGGAGCGCTCCGGCGGCTTCGAGCCGCTGCGGTTCGTGCCGCCCGCCAAGACCGTCGTCCTCGGGCTGGTGTCGTCGAAGGTGGCCGAGCTGGAGTCGGTCGACACGCTGCGCCGGCGCATCGACGAGGCGTCGCGGTATCTGCCCCTGGAACAGCTCGCCCTCAGTCCCCAGTGCGGGTTCGCCTCGACGAGCCAGGGCAACCTGCTGACCGCCGACGACCAGCGCCGCAAACTGGAACTCGTCGCCGAGACGGCACGTCTCGTCTGGGGCTGACGACGGAACACCGCCCCGGGGCCCGATGTGGCGGGCGGGTACTCGGGGGCCGGAACGGCGGAGGTCTCAGGCACCGGGGTGGGCGGCGAGCCGTTGGTGCGGCTTCGCGTCGTAGGGCGAACCGTTGGACGCGATGGCCAGCAGCCTCGCCGCCTTCAACTCGGTTTCCTGCCACTCCCGTTCGGGGTCCGAGCCCCAGGTGATGCCCGCTCCGGCGCCGAAGTTCAGGCACTGCCGGGCCCGGTCGATCCAGAACGTGCGGATGCCCACGGCCAGTTCGCCGGTGCCGCGGTCGGCGTCGATCCAGCCGATACCGCCGCAGTACGGCCCGCGCGGTGCGGTCTCCAGGGCGGTGATGACGGCGAGGGCGCTCTCCTTCGGAGCGCCCGTGACGGATCCCGGCGGGAAGGCCGCCGCCAGCATCTCGGGCCATCCCGCTCCGTCCCGCAGCTCCCCCTGCACCGAGGAGACGAGGTGGACGAGTCCGGGATGGCGTTCCACCGCGCACAGGACCGGCACGGTGACACTGCCGGTGGCGCACACCCGGCCGAGGTCGTTGCGGACCAGGTCGACGATCATCACGTTCTCGGCGTGGTCCTTCTCCAGGAGATCAGCCTCGGTGCGCCCGGTGCCCTTGATGGGGCCCGACTCGATCACCCGCCCTTCGCGGCGCAGGAAGAGCTCCGGGGACGCGGTGGCCACCTCAAGTCCGAGGCCCGGCAGCCTGATCAGACCCGCGTACGGCGCGCGGTGGCGCGCCGCCAGCCGGTCGGCCAGCGCCTCGATGTCGGCGTCGGCGTCGATGGGCGCCGACAGAACACGGCACAGGTTGGCCTGGTAGACCTCGCCGCGCGCGATGTGCTCGCGGATCCGTCGTACGCCTGCCGTGTACGCGTCGCGGTCCAGCGAAGTCGTCCACAGCCCGGGCGCGGGCCCGTCCCATCGGGCAGCTCGGGCGGGGTGTCGCGTGGCGGGCCGTACGTCGCGGAATCGGGCGCAGGTCAGGCGTCCTTCGAAGTCGGCCACGACGGCCCAGAAGCCCTCGGAGTCGAGCGCGGCGGGGTCATGGGTGACGTCGATCAGTCCGGTCGCCACCCGGCCACCGAGCCGGGCCAGCGGCGGGAGTTGCATCATGTCCGGCACCTTTCCTCAGCTCGGACGAACAGCGCGGGTACGCAGCACCGCCGCCCTGGGCGCCGACTGCCCAACTCGCTTACGCGGGCACGGTCTTGGGCACGGCATTCCACTCGGCCGCGCGGAGGGTGTTAACCATCAGCATGGCGATGGTCATCGGGCCGACCCCGCCCGGTACGGGGGTGATGCGGCTGGCGATGCCGTCGAGTTCGGCGGCGCGGACGTCACCGGTCAGGCCCTCGGGGGTGCGGTGGATGCCGACGTCGATGACGGTGGCGCCGGACTTGACGTGCTCGGGGCCGACGAGACCCCGTACTCCGGTGGCGACGACGACGATGTCCGCGGGGCGGGTGACGGCTGCCAGGTCGGCGGTGAACTCGTGGGCGACCGTGACGGTGGCGCCACGCCGCAGCAGCAACTGGGCCAGGGGGCGGCCGACGAGTTCGCCCCAGCCGACGACGGCAACGCACGCGCCCTTGATCTCGATGCCTTCGGCGTCGAGGAGTTCGATGACGCCGCTCGGGGTGCAGGGGCGCAGCCCTCGTTCGCCGCGGGCCAGCCGGCCGGCGCTGGCCGTGGTCAGGCCGTCGACATCCTTGGCCGCGGGGATCCGGTCGATCAGGGTCGCGGCGTCGAGCCGGGCGGGCAGGGGCAGTTGGAGGAGGATGCCGGAGACGTCCGGGTCGGCCGCCAACTCGTCGATGACCGCGGCGACTTCGTCCCCGGAAGCATGCCGGGAGAGGTGTCGGTGGAAGTCGCGCATGCCTGCCTCACGGATGGCGCGGCGTTTGGCGGCGACGTAGACGGCGCTGGCCGGGTCGTCGCCGACCAGGATGGTCGCCAGACCGGGCACCGGTCCCGAGGCCGCGGTCTCGGCGACCCGTGCGGCGACCCGGGCCCGGATGTCACGGGCGATCCGGGCCCCGTTGATGGTGGTTGTCATGATGGCGAACCGCTTTCTGCTGGTGAACGCTGCACCCGGTGAAGAGGACTACCCGCCGAGGTCGCGGCGGGCCGACCGCGGATGTGCAGATGTACGGCGCCGGGACCGCGCGCCGGACGCGGGGGCCTGCCGTGTCCACCGCCCCCGGTATCCGGGGGCGCGACACAACCACCGTTCCCTGCACGGGCGTTGGGACGAGATGTGGTTCAGGCGAAGACGATGGTGTGCTTGCCGTTGCGGATGACCCGGTCCTCGGCGTGCCACAGCACCGCGCGGGAGAGGACGGCGCGTTCGACGTCGGCGCCGCGACGGGTGAGGTCGCCGGCGGTGTGGGCGTGGCTGACGCGCACGACGTCCTGCTCGATGATCGGGCCCTCGTCGAGGTCCTCGGTGACGTAGTGGGCGGTGGCACCGACCAGCTTGACGCCGCGTTCCTTGGCCTTGGCGTAGGGGCCGGCGCCGATGAAGGCGGGCAGGAAGGAGTGGTGGATGTTGATGATCGGCACGCCGACCCGCTCGATGAAGTCCCCGGAGAGGATCTGCATGTAGCGGGCGAGGACGACGAAGTCGACGTTGTCCTTGAGCAGCCGCAGGTGTTCGGCCTCGGCGGCCGACTTGTCCGCTCCCATGGAGGGGACGTGGAAGAAGGGGATGCCGAACGACCGCACCTCCTCCGCCGTATCCGGGTGATTGGAGATCACCATGGCGATGCTGACGGGGAGTTGACCCTGACGGTGGCGCCAGAGCAGGTCGAGCAGGCAGTGGTCGGACTTGGACGCGAAGATCGCCACCCGCTTCGGCACGGACAGGTCGCGCAGGGTGTAGCTGAGGCCGTACGGCTTGACCAACTCCTTGTCGAAGTCGGCGCGCAGGCTGGGCAGTTCGGCCCGCAGACCGTCCAGTCCGAAGACGGTGCGCTGGAAGAAGGCGCCGCCCTGCGGGTTGTCGGAGTACTGGTCGAGGGACACGATGTTGGCGCCGTGCCGGCCGAGTACCGAGGTCACGGCCGCGACGATGCCGGTGGCGTCGGCGCCCTGGACGATCAGCGACGCCTGGTGCCCGGCTCCCCCGGTCTTCTTGGCGATGCTGGTGGGCGCGGCCTGCGTGACGGTCATACGAGGTTGTCCTTCCTGAACTGGGCGATCCACTCGGACGTGGCCCGCAGGCCGCCGAAGGTGTAGAAGTGGATCTTTATGTCTCCGTGGCGGGCCGGGTCGTGGCCGTCCGCGAGTGCCCGCAGGAACTTGTCCGGGCCCGCGGTGCCCATCAGGTTGGTGATGGACAGGCCGTACTTCTTGGCGATGGAGGCGCTGGTGCCGACGCCGAACCGGGTAGCGTACGACATCAGGCGCCGTACTCCCGCCGGTCCGGGGACGCCGATCCGGACGGGAAGCGTGATGCCCTCCGCGCGGACCTTCTCCAGCCAGGCCAGGACGGGATCCACGTCGAAGCCGAACTGGGTGATGACGCTGCCGTCGAGTTCCTGCTCGGCGATGGACGCGTTCTTCTCCCGCAGCGCGGACCACAGCGCGTCCCCGGCGATGTCCGGGTGGCCCTCCGGGTAGCCGCTGATGCTGACGTGCCGGACGCCGTACTCCCGCAGCAGTCCCGTCTCGATCAGCGCGAGCGAGTCCTCGTAGGGGCCCTCGGGGCGGGTGGGGTCGCCGCCGACGGTGAAGACGTTGGCGCAGGTGCCGTCGGCCCGCAGGGCGGCGAGGAACTCCTCGAACTCGGCCTGCGAGCCGAGGCGCCGGGCGGAGATGTGCGGCACCGGCACGAAGCCGAGGCGTTTCACCGCCCGGGACGCCTCCAGGCGCAGTTCGAGGTTCTCGTTGCCGAGGAAGGTGACGTTGATGCGGGTGCCCTGCGGGATGGAGTGCCGGGCCTCCTCCAGCTTCGGGACGTCCTTGCCTGTCATCTCCAGGGAGAAGTCCTCCAGCAGCGATGTGCTCACCGCCGCCGAGGCTGTGCTGAGGGGGTTCATCGTGCTCCTTGTCGACAGTTGGTAAGGGAGGGCGGGGCGCCGTGGGGTGCGTGGGCCGGCATTCGGCGAGGGCGGCGTGTGGCCGGATGCATGACGCTGCCTCCGGCCACACGCCGTGCGCGGCGCCAGGCAGCTCCGGCGAAGTCCGGCGCCCCAAAGGGGTGCGGGGAACTGCGCGACCAGCCCCCACAGACCCGCAGACGACAAGCCGACCCCGCGGAGCGCCTACGCGTTACGCCGGTACTCCGTGCGCGCATGCCGGTCGAACGGGCTGGCCTGAACCGTGGCGCGGATCCGAGGGAACCCGAGGTCGGCCTCGGGGTCGGTACCGGGGCCCGGGTGCTCGCCCCAGACCACGGTCACCTCGGTGCCGGGCTCGGCGTGCGCGGAGTCGATCAGCGTCTGCGCCAGCACGGTGCCGACCGGGTCGATCGACGCGGTCTGCATGGTCGTACCGACCAGGCCGGCCGAGGTCTCCACCCGGTGGCGGGCGTAGGTGAGGACGAAGCCGGGGTCCTCTCCCCCGCCGACCACCCGGCGTACGTCGTCGGCGTCGAAGACCAGGGTGACCTTGGTGCGGCGGGGCTCGTCCTTCGCCTTGAGCAGGGCGTCGCGGCCGTGGAAGTCGTGCCCGAAGTGGATCAGCTTGCCGTAGCCCAGCTCGTACGGGGAGACGTAGAAGTCGGCGATGTCCTCCGAGAAGTAGCTGCCGTTGAGGGGACGCTTCCCCTCGATGCCGAACAGGGGCAACCAGGCGCGGTATTCCGCGAGTTCGGGGTCGACGTAGATGCCCGGGACCGGCGAGGGGATCCAGCCGCTCTCCACACTCGGCGTGGTGTACGCGAGCGCGCCGACCTGGACCAGGCCCAGTGGTTCGCCGGCCTTGAGGAACGCCTCGTGCACATACGCCGCGTGCTCCCACGGGCCGATGAACTCGTAGCCGGCCTGTCCGGCCATGCCGTGGCGCAGCGCCTCGAAGGAGCGGCCGTCCAGGGTGACCGGTGTGGAGTGGAAGAACTTGGTCTCCGGCAGCGGGCCACCGAAGACCTTCTCGATCAGCTCCAGTGCCAGCGGGCCCTGGATCTGGTAGCGGAACAGCTTGGGGTCACCGCCGCCGGGGCGGAAGGCGGAGGACGTGTCGGTCTCGAAGGCGACGTCGTAGCCGCCCTTCTCCGCGTGGTACTGCACCCAGTGCTGGGCGGCGGGGACACCGCTGAGGAGGTACTTGTTCTCGGCGCGCCGGGCGAGGATGCCGTCGGTGACGATCTTGCCGTCCCGGGTGACCGGTACGTACTGCTTGGCCTGGCCGATCGCGAACTTCTCGAAGTTGTTGGCGCCGTACTCGGCCAGCACGCGGGTGGCGTCGGGGCCCTCGATCCACAGGTCGTACATGTGGTGCGAGAGGTTGAGCAGCGCGACGCCCTCGTGCCAGGCCGCCTGCTCCTGGCGCCATCCGACGTACTCCCGCTCGACCACCTCCGGGGTCCACGGCTCGGCGTTCGGCTGCCACAGCAGACCGATGGGCGAACCGGCCTTGTCGATGCCGTCCTGAAGACTGGGGATTGCCATTGCGGCTCCTCTCAAAGCCATCTCCACCGAAGTACTAAATCGATCTAGTGACGCGGCTCGTCACAATCGGCTCACTTCGGGAGAAAAAGGGGGATCGCTAGAACGATCTAGCGCAAGCTAGCAGACGCGTTTGGAGCTTGGCGAGACTCGTGCAGCACCTTTCTGCACCGGCTCCGCGCGACGGTCTCCGACTCCGGGAGGCGGCGGTCACCCGCCCAGGCCGCGGCCACACACACCGCGTGCAGGCTGGAGCGGACGTCGTGCACGCGCACACAGAACGCGCCGGCCGCG
>NZ_JAWOAI010000093.1:0-24186 GCF_033194735.1 Streptomyces sp. W16 | reverse complement strand
GAGCTGGGCCTCGGCCCGGTCCTGGCCGCCGCCCAGCTGAAGGTGCGCGCGGCCCTGCCGGCCGAACTGCGCGAGCACGCCGACCGGATCAGCGGCCGGTTCCATCTGGACGCGCCGGGCTGGTACGCGGACGCCGACGAGACACCGTTCTTGCATACAGTCGCCGACGCCGTATGGAACAACCGTGTTCTGTATGCCGTCTACCGTCGCTGGCGTGAGCCGACCGACGTGGAACGCAGACTGGAGCCGTACGGGCTCGTCCTGAAGGCCGGCCGCTGGTACGTCGTCGCCGGCCCCGGACCGCGCACCTTCCGCGTCGACCAGATCCTCGCACTCACCGCCTCCGACTCCGACGAGGAGTTCACCCGCCCCGACGACTTCGACCTCGCCGCCTACTGGACCGCCCACCAACGGGACTTCCACGATCGCCTCCACCAGGGCGAGGCGGTGATCCGGCTCGCACCCGGCGCGACCCTCGCCCAAGCGATCTCCCTCAACGGACAGCCGGAACAGGACGGTTGGACCCTGATGTCGGTCCCGATCGAGTCCCTCGACCACGCGCACGGCGAGTTCCTGCGCCTCGGCACGGACATCGAGGTCCTCTCGCCACCCGAACTGCGCGACCGGATCGCCCGCACGGTCGCCGAACTGGCCGAAAGATACGGCAACTTGCTCACCGGCAGTGGCGACTGAGGGCACGGAACCCGTCCGTCCTCCCAGGAGGCACGTCACGTGAGCTACCCGCACCCACACCCGTATGCGCACTCATATACGCAGCCGCTCCCACCCCACCACCCCCGCGGACGAAGGGCCGTACTCACCGCACTGACCGCCGCCGCGGCCCTGGTCCTCGCCGGACTCACCACCGGCGGAACCGCCGAGGCCGCCACCGCCCGCCAGGTCGAAGCCCTCGACCGCGGTGTCGTCAGCGTCCACACCGACAGCGGCAACCTGGTCAGCTGGCGCTGGCTCGGCACCGACCCCGACAGCATCTCCTTCAACGTCTACCGCGCCGGTACGAAGGTCAACCCGGCCCCGATCACCGGCTCGACGAACTACTTCCACGCCGGCGCGCCCGCCCAGGCCGACTACACGGTCCGCGCGATCGTCGGAGGCGTCGAACAGGCCGACTCGGTCCACGCCATCCAGTTCCGCACCGGCTACAAGGACGTCCCGATCACCCCACCCGCCGGCGGCACGACCCCCGACGGCGTCGCCTACACCTACGAGGCCAACGACGCCTCCGTCGGCGACCTCGACGGCGACGGACAGCTCGACTTCGTCCTCAAGTGGCAGCCCACGAACGCCAAGGACAACTCCCAGTCCGGCTACACCGGCGACACGATCCTCGACGGCATCAGACTCGACGGCACCCGCCTGTGGCGCATCGACCTGGGCCGCAACATCCGCTCCGGCGCGCACTACACACAGTTCCAGGTGTACGACTACGACGGCGACGGCAAGGCCGAGGTCGCCATGAAGACGGCCGACGGCACGGTCGACGGAGTGGGCACGGTCATCGGCAACTCGGCGGCGGACTACCGTAATTCGAGCGGCTACGTGCTGTCGGGCCCCGAGTACCTGACCATGTTCGACGGTCCGACCGGGGCGGCGATGGGAACCGTCGACTACGTCCCGGCACGCGGCACGGTCTCCTCCTGGGGCGACTCCTACGGCAACCGCGTCGACCGATTCCTCGCCGGAACCGCCTACTTGGACGGCAGCCGCCCCTCCCTGATCATGGCGCGCGGCTACTACACGCGCACGGTGATCGCCGCCTGGGACTGGAGGAACGGCGCCTTCACCCGCCGCTGGACCTTCGACACCAACTCCTCGACCAACACCGGCAAGGGCTACGACGCCCAGGGCAACCACCAGTTGGCGATCGCGGACGTCGACGGCGACGGCAAGGACGAGATCGTGTACGGCTCGATGACCGTCGACGACAACGGCTCCGGCCTGTGGACCACCAAGAACGGCCACGGCGACGCCATGCACGTCGGCGACCTCGACCCCGCCCGCCCGGGCCTGGAGGAGTTCAAGGTCGACGAGGACTCCTCGAAACCGTCCTCGTGGATGGCGGACGCGAAGACCGGCGCGATCATCTGGTCCACACCCGCCAACGGTGACAACGGCCGGGGCGTCTCCGGGGACATCTGGGCGGGCAGCGCCGGCGCCGAGTCCTGGTCGGCATCGGAGAGCGGCGTCCGCGACCCCAAGGGCACGGTGGTGGCGACCCGCAAGCCCTCCAGCACCAACTTCCTGACGTGGTGGGACGGCGACCCGGTGCGCGAACTCCTCGACTCCACCCACATCGACAAGTACGGCACGACCGCCGACACCCGCCTCCTGACCGGCTCCGACGTCCACTCCAACAACAGCACCAAGGCGACCCCGACCCTGTCCGGGGACATCCTCGGCGACTGGCGGGAGGAGGTCGTCTGGCCCACCACCGACAACACGGCGCTACGGATCTACTCCACGCCCTACGAGACGACCACCAGGATCACGACCCTGCTCCACGACACCCAGTACCGCACGGCCCTGGCCTGGCAGAACACTGCATACAATCAACCGCCCCACCCGAGCTTCTACATCGGCGACGGGATGCCGACCGCACCCCGGCCGACTGTCTACACCCCATGAGACAGGCGGCTGCGCGCCGTGGTGCGCGCAGCCGCCCGCTCCGCCGGTGATCGCGCACCCGTCCAACCCCACTGGTGCCCGCCTGCCCAAACCAAGTGATCGGCTCCGGAAATCCTTCGGGGGTTGACTCTGGGGACATGGAGGCGCGACACATTGCCGATCCACGCCGTCGACCGACGCACCCCGGTTGAGCTGTCGTCGACCCCACTAGGCTCGCGTGCGGATCTGGTCCGTGACCAAGAGGAGTGTCATGCGCTACGGCTACATCGGTTCGATGAAGGTCAAACCCGGTCACCGAGCGGAGGTGGTCGCAGTACTGGTCGCCGGCGCGGACGGTCTGCGCGAAGCGGGATGTGATCTCTATGTCGTGACCGAATCGGCCACCGATGAAGACACCGTGTGGGTGAGCGAGGTGTGGGAGAGCAAGGAGCATCACGATGCATCGTTGCAGTTGCCCGAGGCGAAGGCTGCCATCGGCAAGGTCATGCCGCTGCTGACGGGTGAGTTCACCCGTCAGGAGACGCACGTCGCGGGCGGTCTCGGTATCTGACCGCAGATGCGTGCCGTCAGCCAGAGGTTGGCCCGCTGCCTGGCTGATGCCGGGAAGGCATGCTCAGGACGCCCTGCGAGCCGGGGACCGGGCGCGTCAGGCGGTGGTCCGTCGTGATCCGCGCATCTTCGCCCGGTCCGAGGATCGGCCGCATGAAGTCATCCGCAGCCGGGGGCTTGCGCACGCAGTAGGCCAACTGCCCAGGCGGCGAGGGGTTCGGGACAGTCGCCGTAGAGGGTGTCGGCGGCCCGGTCGGGGTGCAGGCTGGTCGAGCCGTCGGGCTCAGGGTTGATCGCGTCCTGGAGCTGCAGGGACGCTCCACCCAGAGTGGCCGCGCTCTCACCGGCGTCCGGCACGAAGGGCGCCAGATAGACCAGGTGTCCCGCCCCGCGCAGCCCAGTGATCACTGATCCGCCGTAGGAGTGGCCGAGCACAGTCGGTGGCTCCGGTAGCGAGTCGATGACGGCTTGGACCGCGGCTGTGTCAGCGGGCAATGAGCCCTTGTGGAGTTCGGGAATGACGACCTCGGTTCCTGCGGTCCGCAAGGGTTCTGTCACCAGGGCGAAGTGTTCGGGACGGTGATACAGACCATGAACGAGCACCACGGCGGGGAATGCGTACGTCTCCTTGAGTCGGTGTCGGACGAGTGATCCAGGGCCGGTTGGCTTCGAACGAGTCTTCTGGCCCCGGTCAGCGATCTTCGGGGCCCAACTGTGACGAGGCCGCGAACACGCCCGCATCCGCGGCGAGAAGGGCATCCGCCGGGGCGGACGTCCCTTTGCCGAAACAGCCTGACCACTGGGCGAACCCTGCTCAGCACATCAGAAGGGCAGGCCCCGCAGGTCCACACTGATGGTGGGATGAGGCAGGCCGGCCAGGTCGTAGATCATGGTGGTCAGCGGCGAGGTCCGTTCGCCGTCGGGCTGCTGGACGGTCACGGGCACGGAGAGCCGGCTCCATCCCAGCTGCGTGTAGAGCGGGACCGAGTCCGGGCGGCAGAGCAGAATCATCGTCTCGGCGCCGGCCGCTCGTGCGTGTTCGACCGCCACGCTGATCACCGTCCGGGCGATGCCCCGGCCTCGATGGGCGGGGTGTACCAGCACACTGCCCAGCCCCGCGGCGCGGCGCGGCAGTCCGTCGAAGGCCATGTCCCGCAGCAGCCATCCCGCGGAAGCCACTGGCCGGCCTTCGGAGACAGCGGTGAGGGTGTGTTGCTTGTCGGCCCACACCAGACCGGGACCGTTCACCCCGAAGGGGTCGGGCAGACCAGCGCGGAGTGCGGCTTTGTCATCCGGAGAACCGGGGCCCGGCGCATGGATCAGCTGGAGGTCCGCACCATCGTCGTCCACCGCATGCTCCGCGACGGCCGTGGCGGCGGAGTCGAACCGGTAGCGCAGACAATGCAGGCCACTGGACTGGACAGTCCCGTCCGCCTGGGCGCCCAGGCGGCGCAGTACCGCTATCGAGGCCGTGTTGTCGGGCAGGACGAACGCGAAAACGGCAGGGAGCGAGAGGTGGTGAAACGCCAGGTTCAGGCACGCGCGGCCCGCCTCGTGGGCGATCCCACGGCCTTGGGCCCGTGGGTGCAGGGCGAAACCGAGATCAACTCCGTGCTGGGCCCGATTACGCAGTCCCACCCGGCCGAGAAACGCGTGCGTTGCGGCATCCCTGACCGCGAAGTCGCCGTAGCCGTGTCTGGCCCAGTGGGCGACGTGGTCGTCGCACATGGCCTCGGCCGCAGACCGACTGTCCGCTCGGCCGGTCGCCAGCCATCGCATGACGCTGTCCTGACTGACCACGGCCTCAAAGAGATCGTTGCTGTCCCCGCGGCGGATCGGCTCCATCACAAGCCTCTGGGTGCGCAGAACGGGTTCACTCAACCGGGCCACTGAGCAATTCCTCTCGACCAAGGACTCAAGGAGCGTACCCGGCGACTCTTCGGAGCGATCGGGAGGCAACCGGTGAACCTGTCCGGACATGGCACTGGGCCGGTCATGCTGCCATCGCCTCGAATTGTCGACGATTGGGGCCGCGGGCCCGCCGAAGGCGAGGCGGTCCACGATGGCCGCGCAGAGCCAGGGATCGGTGAAGGTCTTGGTCCACGAGGAGAACGACTCGTTGGAGGCGATCGCCATGACACGGAACCCGGCCATCGTGGCCTCGGTGCCCAGCGCGATCAACAGGTGCGACTTGCCGGTGCCTGAGTCGCCGATCAACCCCATGGGGCCACCGGACTCGTTCCTCTGGGGCCAGAGAAGCCTTTCAGAGCCAGCCGGTCAGCCGTATCGTTGCAGCAGTCCGTTCACGTACGCCTCCAGCCGTTCCGCCAGCACCTCGGACGTGAGATCGTCCCGCCCCAGATCACGCCACGGCCCGGCCAGCTTCGCCCCGTCGGGGCAGTAGTGCAGGGCGTCGAGCAGCCGCCAGTACAAGTGGTCGGCGCCGTCGGCGAGTTGGCGGCCGCCGCGTGCCTCGTACCGCTCGCGGAAGTCCAGCCCGTGCTCCGTCCCGTGCAGCAGCGCGAGCGCGGTCGAGCAGTGCGCCACATCGAGATCGGCAGGTCCCCACGAGGTCTCGACCCAGTCCACGACACCGGTGATCCGCAGCCCTGGCCCGGCTCCCGTGAAGAGCACGTTCCCGGGGTGGAAGTCCCGGTGCAGAAAACGGCCTTCGTACGGCGGCGGGTCGCGGCGGATCACGTCCACGGCCCGCTCCCACAGGACGCCGTCCGGGGTGCGGACGCGCTCCGCGGAGGTCCACGCCTGGTACGTGCGCGGTCTCTCGTCCGGTACGACGCCGTGGACGCGGACGAGTTGGGCCGCGAGCAGGTCCAGGCGCCGGTCGAGGTCGTCCCCGTCCACGCGGACCCGGCCCGGCAGCGCGGACATCAACAGGGTGGGGTGATCGCAGTGTTCGGCCGCGGCATCCACGGCGACCAACTCGGGAGCCGGGATGCCGTCCTGCCCGGCGAGCAGCGTCAGGACGGATGCCTCGCGGGCCAACAGCCCGGGCCCGTGGTGGCGGAAGAACGGCTTCACGAAGGTCCGTTGCACCAGGTCCGTGCCGTCGTCGAGCGACAGCCGGCGCATCTGGGAACTCCAACCACCGTAAAGAAGACGCGTGTTGATGACAGTGCGGCCGTCGCCGAGCTGTTTGGCCACCCATGCCCGCGTGGCCGTCCAGCCACGGTCGCCGGGGCCGGTCAGCATCGCCTCCACGAACTTCCGCCGGTCGTCGCCGTGTTCGCGGAACCACATGCCCAACTGGTGCTGCGCGTCCGGAAGTTCGAACCGTGTGTACTGGGCGCGCGCGGCCAGCGCGTCCTGTACGGACTCGGTCACCGCGGGCGGGATCACCGCGTCGGTGCCCGGCACGGCGAGCACCGCCCGGCCCTCGTACGCCCGCAGCACCTGAAGGGCGGGGGCCTCCCGCCAGCTGTCCGGTTGCCGGATGAGCTCGCTGAACCGGCCGTTCCCGTCCTCGAAGGGCACGTCCCACGCCTCGGCGGTGTAGACGGCGGGCGCGCACAGTCCCAGCGCCGCCACGCGGTCCCCGTAGTGCCGGGCGAGATCGGCCACTGTCTGCCCGCTCATGCTGAATCCCACCAGGACCAGCGGCCCGTCCGCCCCCGAGTACGCGTCGATCACCGCGACGGCCTGCTCGAACCGTCGCCGCAGGCTCAACTCACCGAGCTTTCCGGTGCTTTGGCCGTGCCCGGAGAAGTCGAAGGCGATCCCGCGACAGCCGTGGGCCACGAACTCCCGTACCAGCGGCAGCAGTCGCTCCGTGCTGCTGGTGCCCGCGCCGTGCAGCACCACGGCGGTGACCCCGGAAGGATCACCGCCGTACACCCCGCTGAGCTGTTCACCGTCGTGGTCGTGCGTGAAGTCGAAGAGCATGCCACCTATTCACTCACGCTGTGGCAGTCGTTATCCGTTCGGGGATGGGACGGTTGGGATGCCGGCGGCGACAGGGGCTCGGTGCGTAAGGCGGGCCGCGTCGGCCTGCCTGGTACCGACGAAGGTCAGGGTGGGATCGATACCCTCGACCTCACCGAGCCACTGCTCCTCCTCCGCTCGCTTGCGACGGAGGATCAGGCTGTTCCGCAGCGGCGTCCGAATGCCTCGCGGATCTCCCCGACACTGTAAGACGCCCCGTGAACAACCGTCGCCGCTACGTCCTGACCGGACCTGACACCACTACGAGTCGTCCTCCAGTGCGAAGCGCAGGTACCGTTCCGCGGAACGACGCACCGCAGCCGCCCCGTCGGCAGTAACCACCCGTCCCCAGAACGCTCCATAGATGCGTTCGAAGGTGAACGGTTCGACCAACGCGAGCGCGCGGCGGATGGTGCGCGGTCGCTCCGGAATGAAGTTGGGAATGCTGTACATGAAGCTGACCCACCGCCGGTCCATGACCACCATGAAGATGTCGCCACTGAACAGTGCACCGCGTCCCTCAGGGTCATCCCCCCAATGCAGGACGGTGCCGCCGGCGAAGTGCGTGCCCGCATTGATCAGCGTCATGCCGGGCGCGATCTGATGGGTGTCGCCGGTCCAGTACTCGATCACCGGATCGGGCCGCCCGACCCAGTCACGGTCCGCGGCGTGCACATACACCGGAACGTCGAAGGCCCGGCCCCACTCCGTCATCACGCCGTAGAAGTGCGGATGGCTGACGGCGATCGCGCTGATCCCGCCCAGCTTCTCGATCTCGGCCACAAGAGCGTCATCGAGGTAGCCCACGCAATCCCACAACACGTTGCCGGACGGTGAGCGGATCAACAGCGCACGCTGGCCAACGGCCACCGACGGCACGGCACCGACCCCGAGTACACCGGGGCCCTCCTCATCGAACCGGCCGCGACGGCCGCTGGCGCGCAACTCGGCCAGTGTGGTCCACCGTTGACCGTTCCAGCCGACGTACTGCCGCTCGTCCAGGCAAATCGGGCAATCGGTGCGCGGCGCCCCGTACTGCACACCGCAGGTGCAGCAGATGGGAAGTTGAGTACCGGTTACGGATGTGACCGGCTTCGAAGTCGACACCAGAGTCCTCCCTATGTGTGAACCCCACCGAATCCCGCGACTTGGCGATGTTTGCAGCTATCGCCGAAGGGGCGTGGCTTTACGGTGGGGCCAATTGCAGGTGCCGGCCCAATTTCTGTGATCCGTGCACGCTGAGTCATAGCCGCCCAGCAGACCTGGCTAGAGGGCCAGCGTCTTGAGCGTTTCGTACGCCGCTGCCAGGGACTGTTCGGCCAGTGGCTTGAGGGCAGCCATCTGGGGCACGGTCGCCGCCAAAGTCAGCTCGGCGTGCACAAACTTCAAGTTGTCCGCGAGACCGATCGAGTGAAGGACGGCCCGAAGGTACGGCTCTTGGTAATCCCATCCCTCACGGGGCGTACCGGGCGCGTACGAGCCGCCTCGGGCGGTGACCACCACCACGGACTTGCCACTGAGCAGGCCGGGGTCGCCGCCGGGCGCCACCATGTGGGCCGGGGTGACGAGGCGGTCCACCCACGCCTTGATCGTCGACGGGATCGAGTAGTTGTACATGGGAATGCCGAGGAGCAGCGTGGTCGCTTCGCGTAGTTCGGCGGTCAGTGTCTCGGTGAGTGCCCGCTCCTCCGGGGGCTCACCGTGTTCGCCGCTCGGGTCGAGAAGGGCTTCACGGACGGCGTGCGTGATGTGTGGAATGGGTTGAGCCGCCAGGTCACGGTAGGAATAACCGCCATCTGCATGATTCTGGCGCCACTGCGTGGCGAAGTGAGCGGACAGCTCTCGGGACACGGAGCCGGTCCGGCGAATACTCGCGTCAATGTGCGGGAGGGAAGGCATGTATTCGACCTCGGGGTTGCATCAGGGCTGTCAAAGCTTCGCCACCGACGATCCCCGTCAGCAGTAGTGACTCGGTCGCCGGTGTCGCTCATCACGGATGGTCATGGCCCCCACGCTCGCCAAGTCCCACGCGTATTCCCGTCGCCCTCTCAGCGGCGGTACGCGAGGACGACCGTAGACATTGACGCCGGCGTCAAGGCAAGCCGATGCATGACGCCTGTTGGCGTAGGCGTGACCGGTCAGCCGTTGGGCGGGTTGGCACGGAAACGGGCAGCCGATCTTTCGGGGACGGCGGCCGACACCCTGCCGCGCCGACGTCCGTGTCCTCCCGCCGTGCCCATCGTGTTGAACGCCTCCGAACGCCACCGGCTCAAGAAGATGGCATACGGCCACAAGACACTGCACCAGGCCCGACAGCGCGCCACTGTCGTGCTGCTGGCGGCACGCGGCCGGGCCAACGCCCGGATAGCCACCGAAGTGCCCGTGCATGTGGATACGGTGCGTACTTGGCGCGGCCGGTTCGCCGCCGGCGAACTGCCGGCCCTGGCCGACCGTAAACGCTCCGGGCGTCCCGCCCGCTTCACCTCCGTACAGGTCGCCGAGGCCAAGGCGCCGACCTGCCAACTCCCCGCCGGGACCGGCACGCCCCTGTCGCGCAGGCCCTGCCCGGAACTGGCCGACGAACTGACCGCGCGCGGGATCACCGGCACCGTCTCGGCGTCCACCGTGCGCCGCCGGCTGCACCAGGACACGCTCAAGCCCTGGCGGCACCGGTCCTGGATCTTCATCCGCGACCCGGACTTCCGCGCCAAGGCCCAGCAGGTACTGGACCTGTACACCCGCACCTTCGAGGGCATCCTGCTCGGCCCCGACGAGTACGTCATCTCCAGAGACGAGAAGACCTCCGTCCAGGCCCGCTGCCGCTGCCACCCGACCCTCGCCCCGGGCCAGGCCCGCGGCGATGCGCGTCAGTCATGAGTACGGCCGCGGCGGCGCCCTGGCCCACTTGGCCGCCTACGACGTCCACCGCGCGACAGTCTTCGGCCGCTGTGAGCCGAAGACCGGCATCGTGCCGTTCATGAGCCTGGTCAAGCAGGTCATGACCCAAGAGCCCTACGCCGGCGCGAAACGCGTCTTCTGGATCGTCGACAATGGCCCCTCCCACCGCGGCCAAAGACCCAATCGACCGTCTGGCCGCCAGGTTCCCCAACGCCGTCCTGGTCCACACCCCGGTCCACGCCTCCTGGCTGAACCGTTCCAGTGGAGGTTCACCACCACCGACCTGGACGATCTGCCGGCCCGGCTCGACCGACACACACTCACCGACCGACAGGAAGAATCCTCCGTCGACCTGGCAGCGTGATCAACCCCCGAAGGACTTCCGGGCCCGACCACTAAGCCGCAAGCCTGCGCTTCCGGGCAGCAACAAGGACGATGCCGATCCCCGCCGTTCCGTACAGCGTGAACAACGTTCCCTCCTGGTAGAGGCTCCGTCGTTTCAGCTCCCGGCCGAACATCACCTGCTCGTACGTGCTCGTGCCGATCGAGCGGCCAGTGCCGGTGTCGTAAGAGAGCGCACACTTGTCGCCACGCCTCATGGGATCGGGATGAGACTCGCCGTCCGCGCCCGACAGGGCCCCAGGGCAGTAGGCCCCGTAGGCCGATCCGGCTCTCAGCAGTGACACCATCCCCCACAGCAGCGGAATCAGGAACAGGACGAGTAACACCACTCTGAATCGCACGGCGTCACCCTAATGGGACAGGCCCGCGGAGGCCGCCCACAGTTGGGGAAACGCACGAGCACCGGGCGGCCTCCAGTGCGGGTGGAGGCCGCCCGGCGGTTCCGTGAAAGAACCGTGCGGTGCAGCGCCTATTCAAGAAGCTCCGCGTACGAACCCATGGCCAGCGCGACATCCGCCTGAGCCCAGAACCGGTGATAGGTGAAGACAGGCGCGGCCCCGCCCGCCAGATAGCTCTGGATCTTCGACCACGCCGGATCGTTCTTGTAGAAGGACCTCAACGAGGCGAACGTGGAAGCGGAGTTGACCGCGTCCCCGTTCGGCATCGTCCCGCTCCACCCGCTCGGCACATAGACACTGTCGTCGAACCGGTTGTAGTCCGCGCGGGTCTCCGGAACGGCGATGCCCAGACTGTCCTGGTAGTTGGTCCACATCCCGTCGAGAAGAGCCTTCGCCGTCGTCTTCGCCGCAGCGGAACCGGACTTCGCGGCGTAGTACGTCAGCGTCTTGGCATACGCGGCGGCCACACCGACGTCGTTGGTGTAGTCCGCGACGGTGACATGAAGTCCCGTATTGGCACCGGGACTTGACGCGTTCCAGGTGTCGGGCTGCCCCGACCACTGCAGCGTCGAGGGGATCAGATACGTGCCGTCCGGGTTGATCGTGGTCTTGGACAGCGCCCACGCCACCCACTTGTCGAGAACCGCCTTCGCGCTCGCGTTCCCCGTCTGCTGGTAGTACTCGGCGACCCGCTCCATCGACCACGCCTGGAAGCCGAACCACTGGTTGGACGGCGGGTCGTGGTAGACGGGCTGCTGGTCGTAGTACATGCCGTAGAAGGTCGACGTCCCGGCCGGCGGGCTCGCGTACCGCCCCTGCCAACTGTTGGTCGCCCCACCGGCGATGGCACCCTCGCTCGACTGCAGCCAACGGTAGAACTCCAGCTGCCGGGTCAGCGAGGTACCCCAATCCGCCGCGCCCGTAGCGGACTTGGGCTTCAGGTCCGCGTACGAACTCAACGCGTAAGCAGCCAAGGGGTTTTGATAACCCCCGTGCACATGGCTGGATCCGATACGCCACGCCCACCCGGCACTGGTGTCATTGGCACCGCCCCACGCGTAATACCAGGACAGCAGATAGTCCGAGGCGTCCTTGCCGGTGCCGGCCGGGCAGGTGGACGGCCCGACACAGTTGCCGATTTTCTTGAAGTACTTGTCGTACATGGCGTACCGCAGATAGTCGCCCATCTTGGCCGCCTTGCCGACGGTCGCGGAGACGTCACCGCCCTTGCCCTGCTCCTTGGCCCAGGTGTCGGCCCAGTACGCGGCCTGCACGGCCCGTGCGTCGGCATCGGGAGCGTCGGTGTACTTCCACTGCTTGGCATACGAGGAGTCACCGGTGAAGAGGTCCAAGTAGCCGTTCGTACCGCCGTACTTGAAGGCGTCGCAGGTCGGCTGCGGCACCGTCTCCCACACCGACTCCTGCGCCCCGCGCTGGAAGGTGTTGATGTACGACGGCCCGCTCGCCGTCGGCCCCGCCTCGCACCCACCGCCCGGCGTGTCGCCGTAGCCGTAGGTGTTGTCGACGTCCTCCAGCCAGTGCATACCGTAGACATCGTCCGTACCGTATGCGGTCTTCAGCTCACCGGCGATCGGATCCGATCCCACCGGCACCGAGGTGTCGAGCTTCGCCGGATACTCGTTCGGGGTGTCCAGTTCGGGCGCGTACGTCGCCGGCTTCGACGCGTTGTAGAAGGAGTTCGTCGGCTGGTCGGCGTGGGTCGGGATCATGTACTTCTCCATGAGATCCCAGGCACCGTTGAACTTCGACCAGTCGCCCGTCACCTTGCCGTACATCGCCTGCAGCCACAGCAGATAGCTGTACGCCTCCGACGTCGTCTCGTGCCCCTGGTCCGGCGCCTCGACGATCAGGGTCTCCACCGAGTGGTAGGGGATGCCCTGCGGCGAGAAGTAGCCGTTCGCCGGGTTGGTGATCTTCCCGTAGAGGTCCAGGAAACGGGCGTCGTACGCGTTCGCCGCCGCCAGCTCCGTCACTGTGACCGTCGCCTTGGTGAACCCCGTCGCCGTCGACTCGAATGACGCCGAACCGGTGCCGGACGCGTCGGCCGTGAGGGTCACCGGCTGCGCGGTGTTCCAGTTCGACGGCGTGAAGGTGAGCGTCGCGCCGCCGGTCACCGACAACCCCGTGTTGCCGCTCGCGCGGGCCGTCGTGACGGTCACGTTCGACGCCGGCTGCGTGGACAGCGACACCGCGTACGTGCCCGACTTCCCCTGCTGGACGCCGAGTTGGGTCGGCGAGGCCACGATCGCCGGTCCCGAGGCGACCGTGATGCCGACCGGCGTGGACTCCCCGGACGCGCCGAGACTGTCGTAGGCCTTCGCCACCAGCGAGTGACTGCCCACGGTCAATCCAGAGGCCGAAAGAGAGTACGGCGAGCTCGTGTCCGTGCCGAGCAGCGTGGTGTCGTCGTAGAACTCGACCTTGCTGATCGTCGCGTTGTCGGCCGCCGCCGCGGTCGCCGCGAGCGGGACCGCGGCCCCCTGCGTGTAGATCGCGCCCGCGCTCGGGCTGGTCAGCACCGTGATCGGCGGCTGGTGGGCGCCGGCGCAGGTGGTGCCGTTGATCGCGAACGAGGTGGGCGCGGTGTTGGTGCCGCTGTAGCCGAACTGCGCGCCGGTCGAGACGGCCGCGCCCGCGGCGATCGTCCCGTTGTACGACGCGTTCGTCACCGTGACCGCGCTGCCGGACTGGGACCAGGTGCCGTTCCAGCCGTTGCTGAGCTTCTGGTTTCCCGAGTACGCGTACGTCAGGGTCCAGCCGTTGATCGCGTCCGTACCCCGGTTGGTGAGGGTCAGATCCGCGGTGAAGCCGGAGCCCCAGTCGTTCGTCCTGTAGTCCACGCTGCACTGAACTGTCGCCGCCTGAGCGGGAGTTGTACCCGTTGCGAGCATCGAGACGGGAAGTGCGAGGGCCGCCACGACAGCGGTCCACAGTCGCCGTGTCGTACGGCGTCTCCTTCTGGGGTGCATGTGCTGGTTCCTCCTTGCGGCTCGGAGGGGTGGGAGCGGAGCAGCAACAAGCCTTGAACCAGTGGGAGCGCTCCCATCGTGGGGACGGGGGTGAGAACCGTCAAGGTGCTTACAGAGTCGAAAAGATTCGACGGACGTGGGTTGAGGGAAAGTCAGCGAAAGTCTGTGACTCCCCTGTCCTTTGCCGTCACTTGGCGCTACCTTCCTGGACACCAGTGGGAGCGACTCCATCAGTCGACGCGTCCGTCACGACGCGCCCGAGCTGCAAGGACTCGCTCATGCGACACCCCCCGCGTTCAATGCTTTTAGCCGTCACCGGTGCGGTCGCCCTTGTCGGGGCAATGGTCGTTCCGGTGGTCACGGCGTCCGGCGCCACCCCCGCGTGCACGGTGCAGTACTCGGTCACCAGCCAGTGGGACACCGGATTCCAGGGCGCAGTGCAGATCACCAACAACATGGCACCGGTGAGCAGTTGGAGCCTGACCTTCGACTTCGCCGGCGGCCAGAAGGTCACCCAGGGCTGGAACGCCAAGTGGTCCCAGTCCGCCACGACGGTCACCGCGGCCAACGAGAGCTGGAACGGCTCGCTCGGCACCGGCGCGAGCGTCAGTGCCGGCTTCCTCGCCAACTGGTCGGGGAGCAACGCCGTACCGTCCGCGTTCAAGCTCAACGGCACTACCTGCAACGTCGATTCGGAGCCCACGCCGACTCCGACACCCACTGAACCTCCCCAGACCGGCACCGCACCCGCACTGCACGTCTCCGGCAACAAACTCGTGGACGCCAACGGCACCAACCGCCGTCTGCTCGGCGTCAACCGGTCCGGCGGCGAGTTCATGTGCGTGCAGGGCTACGGCATCTGGGACGGCCCGGTGGACGACGCGGCCGTCGCGGCGATCGCCGAGTGGAAGGCGAACGTCGTCCGTATCCCGCTCAACGAGGAGTGCTGGCTCGGCCTTTCCAACATCAAACCGGAGTACGCGGGCGCCAACTACATCGCCGCCGTCAAGGACCTGGTGGCGAAGGTCGAGGCGCACGGTATGACACCGATCGTCGAACTGCACTGGACCTACGGCCAGTACACCGGCAACTCGGCGGGCTGCTCCGACGTGCATGCCACCTGCCAGAAGCCGATGCCGGACGCGCAGTACACCCCGTCGTTCTGGTCCTCGGTCGCGAGCACCTTCAAGGGCGACCAGGCCGTCGCGTTCGACCTGTTCAACGAGCCGTACCCGGACCGCGCCACCTCCACGACCACTCAGGCGTGGGAGTGCTGGCGGGACGGCGGCACCTGTCCCGGCATCGGGTACGAAGTCGCCGGTATGCAGGATCTCGTCGACGCCGTACGGTCGACCGGCGCCAAGAACGTGGTCATGGCCGGCGGGCTCGCGTACTCGAACGACCTGAGCCAGTGGCTGGCCTACAAGCCCACCGATCCGACCGGGAATCTCGTCGCCGCGTACCACGTGTACAACTTCAACACCTGCGCGAGCGAGACCTGCTGGAACTCCACCCTCGCCCCCGTCGCGGCCCAAGTGCCGCTGGTGGCAGGGGAGATCGGCGAGAACACCTGCTCGCACGCCTTCGTCGACCAGGTCATGAAGTGGTTCGACGACCGCGGGCTCTCGTATCTCGGCTGGACCTGGAACACCTGGGACTGTTCCGCAGGTCCGTCGCTGATCTCCGACTACACCGGTACGCCCACCGCGTACGGCATCGGGCTGCGCGACCATCTGCGCGCCCTCAACGGATAGGCGCCCCCGCACACAGAACGGCGCACATCACAGCACCCGCAACCAACTTCCTTACCAGACAAGGAAACCCGCACTCATGAGCCGTACCAGAACAGCGTTGCTCGCTGCCTTGGTGCTTGTCGCCGGGGCCTCGGGGACGGCGGTCGCCGTCACCCCCTCGTCGGACGTCGGCATCGCCGCGATCCCGTGCAGTGTCGACTACAAGGTGCAGAACCAGTGGGGCACCGGCTTCACCGCCGCCGTCACCATCACCAACAACTCGGCCGCCAAGTCGAGTTGGGCCGTGAAGTGGTCGTACGCCGGCAACCAGCAGGTCACCAGCGGCTGGAACGCGAAGATCAGCCAGAGCGGGACCGCCGTCACGGCGGCCAACGAGACCTACAACGGGAGCCTGGCGACCGGCGGTTCGGTCAGCTTCGGCTTCAACGCCTCCTACAGCGGCACCAACGCGCTCCCGACCACCTTCACCCTCGACGGCGTGACCTGCAACGTCGACGACGGCAGCGGCGGGGGAGGGGGTGGCGGCACCGATCCCGGCACGCGGGTCGACAACCCGTACGCGGGCGCCAAGGTGTACGTGAACCCGGAGTGGTCCGCGAAGGCTGCCGCCGAGACCGGCGGCAGCCGCGTCGCCGGCCAGCCCACCGGCGTCTGGCTCGACCGCATCGCCGCCATCAACGGTGTCAACGGCGGGATGGGCCTGCGCGCCCACCTCGACGCGGCGCTCGCCCAGAAGGGCACCGGTGAAGAGGTCGTCCAGCTCGTCGTCTACGACCTGCCCGGGCGCGACTGCGCGGCCCTGGCCTCGAACGGCGAGCTCGGCCCGACCGAAATCGGCCGCTACGAAAGCGAGTTCATCGACCCGATCGCCGCGATCCTCGCCGACACCAAGTACGCCTCGCTGCGGATCGTCACCACGATCGAGATCGACTCGCTGCCCAACCTCGTGACCAACACCGGCAGCAAGGCCACCGCCACCCCGCAGTGCGACACGATGCTCGCCAACGGCAACTACGTGAAGGGCGTCGGATACGCGCTCAACAAGCTCGGCGCGATCCCCAACGTCTACAACTACATCGACGCCGGACACCACGGCTGGCTCGGCTGGGACGACAACTTCGCCCCCTCCGCGAACCTCTTCTACCAGGCCGCCAACGCCGAGGGCGCGACCGTGAACGACGTGGCCGGCTTCATCACCAACACGGCCAACTACAGCGCCCTGAAGGAGAACAACTTCACCATCAACGACAGCGTCAACGGCGTCTCGGTGCGCCAGTCCAAGTGGGTCGACTGGAACCGCTACGTCGACGAGCTGTCGTATGCCCAGGCCTTCCGCAACCAGTTGGTGTCGGTCGGCTTCAACTCCGGTATCGGCATGCTGATCGACACCTCCAGGAACGGCTGGGGTGGTTCCGCCAGGCCGACCGGTCCGGGCGCAACGACCAGTGTGGACACGTATGTTGACGGCGGACGCTACGATCGCCGCATCCAGGTCGGGAACTGGTGCAACCAGTCCGGCGCCGGCCTCGGCGAACGCCCGCAGGCGGCCCCTGCCACCGGGATCGACGCCTACGTGTGGATGAAGCCGCCGGGTGAGTCCGACGGCTCCAGCACGGCCATCGCCAACGACGAGGGCAAGGGCTTCGACCGCATGTGCGACCCGACGTACACGGGCAACGCCCGCAACGGCAACAACATGTCGGGCGCACTGCCGAACGCCCCGCTGTCCGGGCACTGGTTCTCGGCGCAGTTCCAGCAGCTGATGGCGAACGCGTACCCGCCCCTGTAGACCGCATACAGAAAGCGGCTACAGCAATCGCATGCCGCATACCGCATCGCACATGGCATACAGCCCCCCTCCGCGCCGAGCCGCGCCGAGCCGCACCGATGCGGTCCCCGCCGGGGTCAGCCCTCCCGGGCCAGACCCCGGCGGATCGCGAACTCCACCGCCGAGTAGTCGCCGTCGGGCCGGTCCAGCTCGTACGGGACCGCCGGATCCAGCGGCGGCTGCGCCAGGAATCGCGGCCGGGTGCCGTGGTTCGGCTGGGCGGCGTGCACCAGGAAGGGATGGCACAGGTACACGTCACCGGGGCCGCCGGTGGCGTACGCGAGCGGGCGGTGGGCGGTGGCCTCGACCAGTCGAGGGGCGATCTCCATGAAGGAGACGCCCGTTTCGCCGTACGGCTCCAGGAGCGGTGGCACATCGAGATGCGAGCCGACGCGGATGCGGGTCGGGGCGTTGTCCTCGGTCACCTCGGTGAACAGGAACAGCATCAGCAGCGCCCGGTCCCGCGAGCGCAGATTGGCGAACGGCCAGGTCTCGCCCTCGGGGGTGTAGCTACCGTCGATGTGCCAGCCGGCGTCGTCGGGTTCGTCCTCGTGCGGGAAGCGCAGCGGGAAGGCGCCGAGACCGTAGCGCGTCGCCCAGCGTCCCTCACCGACGAGGAGGTCGAACGCCTCATGCAGCACAGGGGAGTTGACGGCCGCGGCGAACGGGCCCTGCCCCATGCCCGGTACCCAGACCACTGGGTCCTTCCAGGTGCCGGGGTCGTCGGGGTCGTAGCCCGTCTCCCGCCACAGCAGCCGCGCGCAGTCGGCGGCGACGCGCGGCGGGAAGGCGCCCTCGATCTTCACGAACCCGTCTTCGAGGAAGCGTTCCACCATCACGTCGTCCGTGTCGTCCGTGTCGTCCATACGGGCATGCTCGGCGACCGGCAGCCCGCACCGCATCCGATTTTTTTGCCGCTTCGGCAAGGGAAGTGGCCGTCGCAGGGTGCGTCGGCGCAGGCTGGCGGCACCCGGACGAGAGGCTGACCACCATGGCGCACGAGCACAAGCACGACCACGATCGAGACCACACGCCCGGCCCGGGCTACCACCACCACGACCACACCGACATGGACTGGGCCGTCATGGGCCCGCTGCTGGAGTCGCAGGCGGAGCTGTTCGCGCCGCTGTACGAGCGGGCGATGGCGTGGCTGGCGAAGGAGCGGACCGAGCCGGGGCTGATCGTCGACGCGGGCAGTGGACCGGGTGTGGTCGCGGGTCTGTTCGCGGAGACGTTCCCGGGCGCCCGGGTCGTGGCGGTGGACGGTTCCGCACCGCTCCTGGAGCGGGCCCGGGACCGTGCCGAGCGGCTGGGCTTCGGTGACCGCTTCGGCACGCTGACCGGTGAACTGCCGGATGTGCTGGGCGAGTTGGAGTACCCGGCCGATCTGCTGTGGGCCAGCCGCAGCCTGCATCACCTCGGTGACCAGCGTGCCGGTCTCGCCGCCTTCGCGCGGCGGCTCGCCCCCGGCGGCACCCTCGCCATCATGGAGGGCGGCCTGCCCTCCCGGTTCCTGCCGCGCGACTTCGGCATCGGCCGCCCGGGCCTGGAGGCGCGGATCGACGCGATCGAGGCCGAGTGGTTCGCGCAGATGCGCGCCGACCTCCCCGGAGCCGTCACCGAGACCGAGGACTGGTCCGCCCTCCTGACCTCGGCCGGCCTCAAGTACACCGGCAGCCGCAGCTTCCTCCTCGACCTGCCCGCGCCTGCCCCGGACCGCGTCCGCACCTATGTCGCGACCTGGCTGACCCGGGTCCGCGACGTCTACGGCGACGCCCTGGGCGCCGAGGACCGGGCGACCCTCGACCGGCTGGTCGACCCGCGGGACCCGGCGGGTGTGCACCGGCGCGCCGATGTGTTCGTGCTCGCCGCGCACACCGTGCACACGGCGGTGCGGCCGGTGTGAACGGCCCGTGAACTCGACGGCTTGACTTCGAGAGTGCTCAAGGTGATGAACTGCCCTTCCGAAAACGCGGAGTTCACCGACCCACGGGGGGACCACAGCACCATGAACGACAACTCTCACGTCGCGCTCATAACCGGCGGCGGCAGCGGGATCGGCGCGGCCGTCGCGACACAACTCCTCAGCGCCGGCGGCCGGGTGGCCGTCACCGGCCGCAGCGAGCAGCGGCTGCATGACTTCGCCGGTCGACTGGGACATCCTGAAGGCCTGTTGACGATTCCCGGCAGCGCCTCCGAGTACGACCAGGTGCAGGCCGCCGTCGAGACGACGCTGAAACAGTTCGGGCGGCTCGACGCGGTCGTCGCCAACGCCGGGGTCGCCACGCACGACTCGGTCGCCGAGGGCGACCCGGCCGGGTGGACCGAGATGGTGCTGACCAACGTTCTCGGTCCCGCGCTGCTCATCCGGGCGTCCGTCGACGCGCTGAAGCAGACGCACGGCCGGATCGTGCTGATCGGCAGTGTCGCCGGGTTCGTGCACACGCCCGGCAACATCTACGGTGCGACGAAGTGGGCGATGACGGGTCTCGCCGAGAACACCCGGCGCGAGGTGACGGAGTTCGGTATCGGGGTGACGCTGGTCGCCCCGGGCCGGGTGGAGACCCCGTTCTGGGACGGCAACGGCAGCCCGCCGCCCGGCCGTCTGCTGACCGCCGACCACATCGCCGACACGATCCTGTGGGCGATCCGCCAGCCCGCCGGCGTCGACATCAACACCGTCGTCGTCCGGCCGATCGGGCAGCCCAACTGACGTAACCGCCTCAACTCGCCCAGGGGAAAGGCCCGTTGCCGCGACCGACCGATCGCGACAACGGGCCTCGTGGCAACGGGCCTCACCCGCAAGCTAGTTGTTCTGCAGGAACTGCTTCGCGAGCTGGTCGCCCAGCGAGACCGCCGCGCTGTGGCTCTCGATGGGGGAGACCGTCGAGTTCTTGAACAGGATGTACGTCACGCCGGAGTCGGCGCCGCCGGTCGCCGGGTCGGGGTCGATGCCGAGGGCGTTGGCGGTGGCGTAGGAGGCCTCGCCGATGATGTTGGTGGGGCCGGTGTCGCCGACGACGGCGTACTCGACCTTGTTGTTGTAGATCACGGCGACGACACCGCCGCCCTTGATGCCGTAGCCGGAGTAGTTCCAGATGCTGCTGGAGCTGGGCACCACGATGTAGGGCAGTGAATCCGCCTTCAGGGGCTGGCCGTTGGACTGGTGGAACGCGGTGTCGTCCTGGTACCAGGGGTCGGCGTTCTCGTTGCAGTTCGAGGTGCGCTGGCCGTCGCAGTCGATGTCCATGTCGGCCTTCCAGAACACGGCGCCGTTCTTGCCGCAGACCGGGACGGTGGCCGAGGTCTCGTCGTCGGTGCGGTACTTGCCGTTCGATATCTGCGAGCAGGACGTCACCTTGGAGAGCAGGTCGGCCGCGCTGACCGAGCCCTCCTGGGCCGACTTCGGGGTGGCGCCGGAGGCGCTCGCGGGGAGCACTCCGGCGGCGAGCAGGGCGGCAGCGGAGGCCGCGGCGAGGGTCAGTGTTCGCATGCGCACTGTGGGGGACCCTTCTGTTAGGAAAGTTTCCTTACCAGGTGCGCAACAAGGTGGCCCCATAGGCATGCTCGCGTCAAGACCCTGGTACGAACCAAGTGGGTCGCGTCACGGAACACGAAGCGCCCCGGAGCCGGGCTCCGGGGCGCTTCGTGTTACTCGGTTCTACTTGGTTCGTAATTCCTTGGCTCAGGCCATGTTGAACGTCGACGGGTCGGGACCCAGCCGCCGGTCCTCGTTCAGCGCGCTGATCGCCGCGAGGTCCTCGGTGTCCAGGCTGAAGTCGAAGACCTCGATGTTCTCCTTGATCCGCGACGGCGTCACGGACTTGGGGATCACCACGTTGCCCAGCTGGATGTGCCAGCGCAGCACCACCTGGGCCGGAGTGCGGCCGTGCTTCTGCGCGATGGCGACGATCGCCGGCACCTCCAGCAGACCCCGGCCCGAGCCGAGCGGCGACCAGGCCTCGGTCGCGATGCCCTGCTCCGCCTGGTACTCACGCCCGGCCCGCTGCTGGAGCTGCGGGTGCAGCTCGATCTGGTCGACCGCCGGGATGACCGAGGTCTCCGCGATCAGCCGGGCCAGGTGGTCGGGCTCGAAGTTGGAGACACCGATGGCGCGCACCCGGCCGTCCGCGTACAGCTTCTCGAACGCCTTGTAGCTGTCGACGTACTTGTCCCGGGCCGGCGTCGGCCAGTGGATCAGATACAGATCCAGGTACTCCAGGCCGAGCTTCTCCAGCGACACGTCGAAGGCGCGCAGGGTGTCGTCGTACCCCTGGTCGCTGTTCCAGAGCTTGGTGGTGACGAAGAGTTCCTCGCGCGGGACGCCGGAGGAGGCGATGGCCTTTCCGGTGCCCTCTTCGTTGCCGTAGATCGCAGCCGTGTCGATGCTGCGGTACCCGGCCTCCAGTGCCGTGGCCACCGCCCGCTCCGCCTCGTCGTCCGGCACCTGCCAGACGCCGAAGCCCAGCTGGGGCATCTCGACACCGTTGTTGAGGATGATCGGGGGGACCTTGCTGCTCACGAGCTCTCGATCCTTCAGTCGTCGGGTGGTACTCCCCATCCTCAACGGTCACGGGCCGTGGTGCATTCCTGACCGCGAAATCCGTGGCGGGCGAGTGTGGGTCAGGCCCGGTACAGCGCCTCGACCTCGTTGGAGTACGTGTTCTCGATCGCCTTGCGCTTCAGCTTCAGGGACGGGGTCAGCAGACCGTGCTCCTCGGTGAAGGGCTGGGCCAGGATGCGGAAGGTACGGATCGACTCGGCCTGGGAGACCAGGGTGTTGGCGGCGACCACCGCACGCCGCACCTCGGTCTCCAGGTCGGCGTCCCGCACCAGCTCCGCCGGTGTCATCTGATGTTTGCCGCGCATGGTGAGCCAGTGCTCGACGGCCTCGTGGTCGAGGGTGACGAGGGCGGCGATGTAGGGGCGGTCGTTGCCGACGACGATGCACTGCGAGACCAGCGGATGGTCCCGCACCCGCTCCTCCAGGAGACCCGGCGCGACGCTCTTGCCCCCCGAGGTCACCAGGATCTCCTTCTTGCGCCCGGTGATGGTGAGATAGCCGTCCTCGTCGAGGGAGCCCAGGTCGCCGGTGGCGAGCCAGCCGTCGTGCAGGGTCTCGTCGGTCGCCTTCTGGTTGTTGAGATAGCCCTGGAAGACGTTGGGGCCGTTCAGCCAGATCTCGCCGTCGTCCGCGATGTGCACGGTCACACCCGGGATCGCCCGGCCGACGGTGCCGTAGCGGGTGCGCTCGGGCGGGTTGGCGGTCGCGGCGGCCGTCGACTCGGTGAGGCCGTAGCCCTCGTAGATCTGCACGCCCGCCCCGGCGAAGAACAGTCCGAGCCGCCGGTCCATGGCCGACCCGCCGGACATGGCGTTGCGGATCCGGCCGCCCATGGCGGCCCGCACCTTGGAGTAGACGAGTTTGTCGAAGAGCTGGTGCTGCATCCGCAGCCCGGCGGACGGGCCGGGGCCGATGCCCCAGGCCTTCTCCTCGACCGCGTCCGCGTACTTCACCGCGATCTCCACGGCCTTCGCGAACGGCCCGGCCTTGCCGTCCTTCTCCGCCTTGCGGCGGGCCGCGTTGAAGACCTTCTCGAAGATGTACGGCACGGCCAGGATGAACGTCGGCTTGAACGCGACCAGGTCGGGCAGCAGGACGGCCGCGTTGAGCTGCGGCTGGTGGCCGAAACGGACCCCGCCGCGGATCGCAGCGACCTCCACCATCCGCCCGAAGACGTGCGCCAGCGGCAGGAACAGCAGGGTCGCCGCCTCGTCGCCCTTCTTCGAGTGGAAGACGGACTCCCAGGTGTCGATGACCGTGTCCGCCTCGTACATGAAGTTGCCGTGCGAGATGACACAGCCCTTGGGTCTGCCCGTGGTCCCCGAGGTGTAGATGATCGTCGCGGTCGAGTCCGGGGTGACGGCCTGCCGGTGCCGGTGCACCACCTCGTCCTCGATGTGCGCACCGGCGTCGTACAGCTCCTGCACGGCGCCCGTGTCGAGCTGCCACAGCTGGTGCAGCGCCGGGAGGCGGTCGATGACGGTGGCGATGGTCATCGCGTGGTCCTCGTGCTCGACCATGGCCGCCGAGACCTGCGCGTCGTGCAGCATCCAGAAACACTGCTCCGCCGACGACGTCGGGTAGATCGGCACCACCTGGGCGCCGATCGTCCACAGCGCGAAGTCGAACAGCGTCCACTCGTAGCGCGTACGGGACATGATCGCGACCCGGTCGCCGAAGCGGACACCCCGGGCCAGCAGCCCCTTGGCGAGGGCGAGGACCTCGTCGCGGAACTCGGCGGCGGTCACGTCCCGCCACCGGTCCTGGTCGTCCTTGCGGCCGAGGGACACATGGAGGGGGTCTTCCTGGGCACGCTCGAACACGACGTCGGCCAGACCGCCCACCGGCGGCGCCAACGCCAACGGAGGGTTGGTGAACTCGCGCAAACCCCGCTCCCCGCTCTTGTCGACGTCCCCCACGGCGCGGTGAAAGCTACCCCACCGGACGGAAGGGCGGGAGGGGGTCGGAATCCGAACGGTGATCACGTCCGTACTGGTCAGCGACGGAAAATGCCCTCACAAGGGGAAGGGTCGGACAGAAATCCTTACGGTTCCGTAGGTTTCGGCCCCGTAATCTCCACTGAATCTGTACGACCCGATTACCCCCGCCGTCCCCCTCGCACGACGTCACCCGGACGACGCCGTCTCCTCCTCGCTCAGCGCCCGCACGGCCGATTCCGTCACCGGGCCCCGCTCCGCGCGACCGGCCCCGACCAGCA